>JAZRYI010000014.1:0-2079 GCA_045600665.1 Bacteroidaceae bacterium | reverse complement strand
CGGATAAACTCATCTGCCAGTGCGTCTGAGTTACTCTTTACGCGTGGACTTGTCGATATTACTAATACTCGTTTCATTTGTTTGCTTCATTATATTGTTCGTCAGTTACAGGTTCAAGCCACTCATGACTTTCCTTCTCCTTGCCAATCAGCACGATATTTGAGAGGTGCTGAAACCATGAATCCTTGGTCGCACCATGCCAGTGCTTCACCTCGTTAGAAATGTCGATGATCATGCCAGGTTTCAAGGCGATGGCTGGCTTACCCCATTCCTGATAGATGCCTTCGCCACTCACACAGATGAGTATCTGATGAGCGCCGTGATGAATGTGCCAGTTGTTGCGACATCCTGGTTCGAAGGTTACGTTTTGGTAATTTGCAAGCGTGCTTTCGCCTTCTGCGATGTTGGCTGGCTGGATATTTGCCAGATAGCTCTGTCCCTGAAAGAACTGACTGTAAGGGTTAGGAATGCCTTTTGTCCAATCACTTTTAAACTCTTGTGCTGATATTGTACTTGTCATTGCCAATAATATTAATAAGGATAGGATGTGTCTCATCATTTAATTTTCTTTATTCCGTTCTCGATGTACACTCCTTTTGCAGGAGCCTTCGCCAGTTTCTGTCCATTCAAGGCATGGATGCTGTTCGACTTTGCTTGATTTGCAGAGACAGAGGCAATGCCTGTTGAGTTGTCGAGAGAGAGCGTGATGCTTACCTCACCAGTTCCGAAAGCATCCTTCAACTGCAGTTTGGTCATTCCCTCAATCTTGCCGATGGGCGTGTATTCCCACGAATTGCTGTCAAAGAAGATGCAGAGCTGATTGCTGGTGTAGAGCATAATGTCACCCAGCTCTGTCGTGATGTAAGTATCGCTGGAAGGAAGCGAGAAACCAAGTCCTCCCACCTTCTCAAAACCACCGTAGTCATGAGCCGTGTAAGTCACCGCACCATTTTTCAGTCGCTCGGTTAATGCTCGTGTGGCAGCATTGTCAGCAAGCTTCACCGTCAATGTGTTGTTATTTACTTTTAGTATCATAGTCATATTCGATTGTTCATTGTCTGTTGTGGGCATAGCATTAACTTCCTCACTCTGACATGCCATCATGATTAGCGCTATTATGACAATATAAAGATGTGAAATGATATTCTTCATATAAGTTATAATTGTTATTATGCCGCTCTCCAACCTGTAGGAGTCTTGCCTGTCAAGGCCTTGAAGAAGCGGACGAAGTGTTGGGGATATTCAAAGCCTAAGCGTTGACTGATTTGAGAGATGGTAAGAGCCCCCTCCCGACCTCCCCTGTTAGGGGAGGAGATGGATAATAGTTCTTTCGCTTTGGCAAGGATGCGTTCGTTGATGAGGTCTTTGGCAGTTCGTCCTGTCTCGGTCTTTACCAATGTACCGAAGTAACCGGTGGAAAGACAACATTTGTCGGCAAAGTAGGCAACTGTAGGAAGACCTTCACGCTCAGCTTTGTCTGTAATGTATTCATCGAGAAGAGAAAGGAACTTCTTCACTACAGAATGATTGATTTCTTCGCGTGTGATGAACTGGCGGTCGTAGAAACGGAGGCAATAGTTCAGCAGGAGTTCGATGTGGCTGACCACCAACTCACGTGTATGCTTGTCGATGGCATGATGCAGCTCCTGCTCTATCATAGAGAGTATACCCCTGAAGATTTCAACCTCCTGTGCAGAAAGATGCAGGGCTTCATTGCTTGTGTAGTCAAAGAACTCGTAGCGGGTCATCTGTTTGCCCAATGATGTTCGGTTGAGAAGATCGGGATGGAAAGCCAAACCAATGTATTTTGCAAATGGTACATCAGGATTCGGTTCAACATTCACCACTTGACCTGGTGCAAAACTTGTTACGGTCATTTCGTCGAAGTCATACTCCGTGCGACCATACGAGAGTTTGCAACCTTTGTTCTCCTTCAGATAGATAGCATAAAAGCCATAGTGCATTACGCACTCCTTGATGTGCTCTGTACTATCCACATGAATAACGCTTACAAGGGGATGAAGAGTCTCCATCCCGTTGTAGTCGTTGAACTGTTGGATTGTATCTAAATGAATTTCT
>JAZRYI010000013.1:0-9574 GCA_045600665.1 Bacteroidaceae bacterium | reverse complement strand
CATGGTGAAGCTGAAGAAGAATATGATAGAACTGGACGGTGAGATTCGCAAAGTGCCACTGCGCAACTACTCCGAAGGTCCTTGGCTTTTCAAGCGCGATAAACTTTATTATAATGTATATGCAAGTGATGCGCCTGGTGTACAAACAGAACAGATGGCCTACTCATACGCCTCCAGCATCGAGGGTCCATGGATATACGGTGGCTTTATCAGCACCTCAGCCAACCGCGGTTTCACAATCCATCCTTCTATCATTCAGTTCAAGGGCAAATGGTATTATATCTATCACGATGGTTCCTACAACCTTAACGGAGAAGCCGGAGGTGACTGCCGCCGTAGCGTCTGTGCCGAGTATCTGCATTTTGACAAAGAAGGAAGAATAAAATTCATACCTTTGACACAGGAAGGAATAAGCAAATAAAATTCCGTTCATCAAACTGATTAAGTTTAACGGGATGAATGTTCTGTTCTATACCACTATCCCCGATAAGGACATGCTTTGCTTGTAGGCGTTTGGTGTCATGCCGGTGATGCGCTTGAACACGCGGATGAAGTAGGAGACATCGTCGTAGCCAAGGGAGAAGGCGACATTCTTGACAGAGGTGTTTTGCGAGAAAAGGAGAAGCTGAGCCTTCTCTATGCGCTTGGTGTTGATGTACTGCAATGGGGTGCAGTGCATGGCTTGCCGAAACAGGCGTATGTAGTAATCTATGGTCAGGCACGACATGCTTGCCAGCTCTTCCACCGAGATTTGCGAGGAAAGATGCGAGCGGATGTGTTTGATTGATTCAGCTATGCGAGGATCAGAGAGAGAGCGCTTGGGAGTTGCGTTGTAGATGAAGCGAGAAAGCAGCATGTATAGTATGCCACGCGACTCAAGCTTCAAGCCTATAGGACGGTTCTTGTTGATAGTGATGGTGTGGAGCAGCGTATGGTTGTCGTCGTAGGTGTCAGGGTCGGATTCTGCCAGTTTGAGCATAGGGTTCAGCTCAACAAGACGAGCAAAGAGAAGTTCGTCATTCTCAAGCGCTGGCACCTCAAGCGGAAGCTCGTATGATTCGAATTCACCCTGCTCTTCTATCTTGCCATCTTCATAGACATGAACGTAGTAATGCACGAAGTGGCCTGTGCAGATATTGGTGTGGGTGGTGAAGGCTGGTATGAAATACAGCTTGCCCGGACAAAGCCTGATGCTTTGCCCACTCTGGAAACGAACTTCTGCTTCGCCGCTGCAAATATAGTAAATGCGAGAGAAAGGGCTGCATACGTTCTGCCAGTTCCAGTCGGCATTGTGCGATGCTTTGCCTACGCTGAGTGCTATGGGATGGAAATCATCTATGTTCATGGAGAGAGAGAGTTTAAGTTATCGCTGATGCAAAGTTAATGTTTTCTTTCCACTATGAATACAAATAATGCGAAAAGTCGATTAAATACCATGACTTTCCTATTTTGGTATATGGAAACAGCGAAAAAATACCGAATTTTGCACCCGAATACTACTTTACTTATATATTACCTTTATGAAAAAATCACTGTTATTTTCTGCTGCATTGTTTATGGCAAGCGCAATGCAGGCTCAAAAAACCGACGTGGACGTGAAGCAAGGCAGCTTTACTCCCGATTGGAAAAGTCTTAGTGAATGGTCTTGCCCAGAGTGGTTCAAGGATGCAAAGTTCGGCATTTGGGCACATTGGGGACCTCAGTGTCAAGCAGAAGCAGGCGACTGGTATGCTCGCTTCATGTATTACGAAGGTACGGGTCAGTACAACTGGCACGTCAGCCATTTCGGTTTTCCTGAGGAGTTTGGATTGAAGGATCTCTGCAACGCATGGAAGGCAGACAAGTGGGATCCAGAGGCACTTGTGTCGCTCTACAAGAGCGTGGGCGCAAAGTACTTCTTCACACTGGGGCAGCATCACGACAACTTCGACTTGTGGAATAGCCCTTACCAGGAATGGAACTCGGTGAACATCGGTCCTAAGCGCGACATCGTGAAGGAATGGAGCGACGCATGCAAGAAGAATGGTTTGCCTATCGGCGTGTCGATGCACGGCAGCCACACATGGACATGGATGGAAATGTCGCAAGAGTATGACGGCAATCTGACCAAAGAAGATGGCAAAGGCAAATGGTGGGAAGGCTACGATCCACAGGAACTGTACGCCCAGCGTCATGAGCACAGCTCTGGATGGGAGAACTCTGGCACCATACATAGCCAGTGGGATTGGGGTGCAGGCGCATCGCTGCCATCGGAAGAATACAAGAAGAAGTTCCAGAACCGCGTGCTGCAATGCGTGAACGACTACCAACCTGACATGCTGTACTTCGACGACACAGTGCTGCCATTCTATGGCTGCGACGATCAGATTGGCTTGAACATCCTTTCACATTATTATAATACCAGTGCCGAGCAGAACAATGGTGCGCCACAGGTTGTGGCAATGGGCAAGATTCTGGAAGACATGCACAAGGACGCCATGCTGTGGGACGTGGAGCGAGGCGTTCCTGACCGCATACAAGAAAAATACTGGCAGACATGCACTTGCATTGGCTCGTGGCATTACGATCAGGCGGTGTACAACAACAATGGATATAAGTCGGCTCAGCAAGTGGTAGATATACTCGTTGACATCGTGAGCAAGAACGGCAACCTGCTTCTCTCTGTGCCTGTTAGGGGCAACGGCACTATCGACGACAAGGAGATGGCAGTGCTGGAGGGCATCAAGGCTTGGATGGACGTGAACAGCGAGAGCATCTACGGCACTCGACCTTGGTCAACATTTGGCGATGGCCCATTGGCTGATGCAAGCAACCCACTCAACTCTCAGGGTTTCAACGAGGGCAACAACTACTCAAACAAGGATGTGCGCTACGTGCAGAAGGGCGACACTGTCTATGCAACAATAATGCGTTGGCCTTCTGGCAGCGATTTCAGCTTCAAGTCGTTAGGCATGACCTCTAAGTACTATCCAGGCAAGGTGAAGAGCGCAACGCTGCTGGGGTATGGCAACGTGCAGACAAACTACGGCATAGATGGCCTCACGGTAGCTGTTCCTGCTACCAAGCCAAACGAGATTGCTCCTGTGTTTGCCTTCACATTCGACAAGAGCGACACAGCGGTATCTTTCGACGACATAATCAATCTGTATGAGCAGCGTGTCAACGAGTTGCGCAAGCAAGCAAGCTACAACACTGGCAAGCTGAGCCGCGACAAGGTAAATGAGTTTGGTACTAAAGTGGATGAAGCAAAGAAGAACACACCTGCCGACGAAGTGAGCCAGCAGCGCGCCATCACTGCGCTCAACGAGGCGTATGATGCTTTGCTTGCAAGCGGAATGAATGAGGGCGGAGCTCCTAATATGGAGTATAAGGACGACCTCACAAAGGCTCAGCTGGTGGAGGCAAACAACTTCACTCGAAAGAACGATGCAGGCACACGCTTCAGCACTCCTGAGTATTGGAATGTGGACAACTTCACCATCCCTAACGGGGGCGACGGAGTGAAGAACGGTCTTGACCGCTACTCTGGCAAAGACTGCTTGATGCTTGGTGTGTGGAACGACATTGCCAACGCCACAGAGGGCGATCTGAGCAATGCTCGCATCTATCGCACCGTGCATCTTGAGGCAGGCCGTTACTTCTTTGGCGCCAACTACAACACAACTTACAGCCTCAGCGACCAAGCATACATCTTTGCTGCCAACAGCGTGATGAGCACTGACGATATTCCACAGGCTTCAATTGCTTGCTGGCAGATAAACAAGGGAGCAGGAGGCATCTATTTCACACTCACAGAGGAGCAGGACGTTGTGCTCGGTTTCCAAGCCAACCTTCTGAATGGCAGCACAACTCAGGAGTTCAGAGTGGATGACGTGATGCTCTACAGCTATGGACAGATGAACTACGACGCACTCGACGAGCTCATCATGACCGTGGATGGCGCACTTGACGAAGCAGTTCAGTCGGGCAAGGTAAACAGCAACACTGGTGCTTTCACCAAGGAAGGCGTAGCTCGCCTGCAGGCAGCTCTTGAGGTAGCAATGTCAATCGACTCAAATTCCTCATACGAAGAGGTGGAGAAGGCCTTCAACGCTCTCGACGAGGCATACGCCGACTTTCTTGCCAATGGTCGCAACCCAGGCAGCGCACCTATAATGGTGGGATGTGAAGACATCACTGTGCAGGTGCTGCACGAGGCAGACAATTTCGCTCGCACAGACGACACCAATGATGGCGACCGCTTTGGCGCACCTAAATACTGGACAGTGGAGAACTTCGGCTTTGGCGACCAAGCAGGCATTGACGGCATCAAGGGATTTGACTGCCTTCACCTTGAGGTGTGGTGGAACAACAATGCCTTTCCTGAAAATGGCTATGACATAAGCAATGTGCGCCTGTATCAGAAAACCAAGCTTCCAGAAGGACGCTACTTCTTCGGTGCGTCTTATCCTTCTGACGAAGCTAATGAGGACTTGTATATCTTCGCATCGGAGAAGATTGTCAACACTAACGAAATCCCTTCGGAAGCACTGGCTTTTGACAAGGTCATCTACGCTCCTGCCGACGGCACATTTCGCGGAATATACTTCACATTAGCCGAGGAGACAGAGCTTTACCTTGGCTTTCAAGCAGACTTCAGCAAGTCGCAGACAAACAACCTTCGTGCAAGCGCTGTGAAGCTTCTCTATTATGGCGACATCTCATACGAGAAGGTGGAAGAGATTATAAAAATGATAGAAAATAATCTTGCATCGGTGAAGGTGAATGAGAACACAGGCTTCTATTCTCGCGAAGCATACGAACAGCTCATGGCAGCAGTGGATGCAGCAAAGAGCCTTGACAAAAATGCCGACTACGACGTAATCAGCGATGCTTACAATGCACTGAATGATGCCTACAATTCGTTCCTCGCCAATGGAAAGAACAAGGGCGGTGTGCCAGATGAGATTGATGCTACCAACATCACTGTTGACAAGCTGACTGAGGCAAACAAGTTCACTCGTTCAGAGAACAGCAGCACGGGACGATTCGGTTCGCCTAAGTACTGGACAGTGGAGAACATCCTTATCGACAAGGGTGGTGAGGGCGTGAAGAATGGTCTTGACAAGTACCCAGGCAACGACTGCTTGATGCTTGGCTTGTGGGACGACCGCGACAGCAACCAGGAGGGCGACCTTGCCAATGCACGAATCTATCAGAAGATTCATCTCAATGCAGGACGCTATTACTTCGGCGGTCAGTTCGATACACTCTACAACCTCTTTGGATCATACTTCTTCGTGAGCAGCGAACTGCTACCTACATCTGAGATTGAGACAAGCTCTATCGCATACTACAGCATGTCGCAGTGCGTTGCCGACCGCAATCACTATGGTCTTTACTTCACGCTCAGCGAAGCACAAGATGTGTACATCGGATTGCAAGCCGACCTCGCTCATGGCAGCAACACTCAGGAGTTCCGCATCAGCGACATCATGCTTCTCCAGTACGGAGGCATTGATGATGCCATCATCGCTCCTGCAGCAAATAGCAATGCAAATGCACCGATTGAGTTCTACACTCTCACAGGCATGCGCCTGACAAAGGCCCCTGCTTCTGGCATATTCATAATGAAGCAAGGGACAAATGTGATGAAGATAAAGAAATAAGCATCTGACTTCTGGAAATTGCGTTTGCAAAATATCAACGTGACTCTTTTCCTTTTTAGCAAATCGAAAAGAGTCACCTTTTCCGTTCAATCCCATGCAATAGACGAAGAATAACGATAAAGTGCTATATTTTTTTTATTATTGTACATAAAAACAGCGAAATAACACCTATTTTTGCATACGAATTGCAATCTTTACCGACATGGAATCAATTTTTTCATACAAAATCAAGAATTTTGAGGGCAAGACGAAGAGGTATTGCCAGACATTGAAGCTGAAAGATGATGCTGATGGCATAGAGAAGTATGTGAAGTGGCACAGCAAGGAAAAGCAGTGGAAGGAGGTGCGCGACGGCATAAGAGAGGTTGGCATACTGGAGATGGAGATATACAGATATGAGAACCTGCTCTTCATGATTGTGGAGACACCAGAAGACTTCGACTGGAAAGCCTCGATGGCACGTCTCGCTACTCTGCCCCGACAGGAGGAATGGGAGCACACCGTGGCTGACTATCAGGAGTGCAACCCTGACGACACATCGGCTGGCAAGTGGAAGCTGATGGAAAGAATTTTCCATATTTATGAGAACGATGACTGAATAAAATCAGTAATTATAATTAATGAATAACAATCTACAGAAAAACTAAATCAACATAATGAATAAAAAGACAACACTATTGGCTGCATTAATGGCTTTGCAGCTCGTGACAGGCAACAATGCCAGTGCACAAACCCTGAAAGAAGGGCAGATGCCTACTCTGCCTCCATTCCCTGAAATACCAGAGAAGAAACCTATTGGCTCGGTGAAACTGGGCGACATCAACACCTTTGCTGAGGTGAAGCTCGGCATACCAATCACTGATGGTCCTTTCAAGCCAACTTGGGAGTCGATAGAGGCAAACTACCCTGGCTCGTCGGAGTGGCTGAGAGAGGCGAAATTCGGCTTCTGGGTGCATTTCGGACCTCAGGCTGCTGGCGAGAGCGGCGACTGGTATGCTCGCAACCTCTATAAAGAGAAGGACAATCATGAGGCTAACCACAATCATTTGAAGCGCTACGGTCATCCTTCGGAGGTTGGCTACAAGGACGTGCTGAAGGATTGGAACCCAACAAAGCTTGACCCGGAATATCTGACAAAGCTGTACCAGAAGGCTGGTGCTCGCTTCTTGATGATTCAGGGCGTGCATCACGACAACTACGACCTGTGGAACTCAAAGTATCACCCTTGGAACTCGGTGAACATAGGTCCGAAGCGCGACCTGCTGCGCGAGTGGGCAGATGCTTGCCGCAAGTACGACATGCACTATGGCGTGACATTCCACCACGAATACACATGGTGGTGGTGGCAAACGGCTTTCGATGCTGACACGAAGGGCGACAAGGCAGGTGTGCCATACGATGGCAATCTCACGCTCGAAGATGGCAAGGGCAAATGGTGGGAAGGCTACGATCCTCGCTTGCTCTACGGCGTTGACCTGAGAGAGTATGAATCGGTGTATGACAATGCACACACTGGCTGGGCTCCTCCTAAGGACGGCATCTTCTGGCGTCACCTCGACTACTGCAAGTGGTTCGCCACTCAGTGGGCATTGCGCATGATGGACGTGGTGGCAAACTACGACCCTGACTTCATCTACACCGACGGCACAATGCAAGGTCCTTTCTGCGGCAATGGCACTGGTACTGGCTACAAGTGCAACGCCATGCAGACGGTGATGGCTGACTACTACAATCGTCAGCTGAAGAAGAAGGGCAAGGTGGATGCGTTCAGCATCATCAAGTTCCGCGACACAACCAACGGAGCTGTGAACACGGCCGAGTTTGACTTCCCTGACACCATCAATGCCGTGCAGCCTTGGATTCGCGAGGCACCTGTGGGCGACTGGTTCTATGCTCCTGGCTTCACATACGATTCTGGCTCTATGATTCGCTTCGTGATAGAGGCAATCGCTCGCGATGGCAATGCTGCGCTCAACATCCCAATGCGTCCAGATGGTTCGATAGAGGATGCTTGCGTGACCATGCTCGAAGAGGTGGGCGACTGGATGAGCATCAATGGCGAGGCGGTGTATGGCAGCAAGGCATGGAAGAAGATTGGCGAAGGCGAAAAAACAAGGAATGGCAAGCTGAAGAAATTGCCTGGTGGCAAGTTGGGAGAGAGTCATAAGAACTTCAAGTTCAATGCACAGGACATCCGCTTCACAGTGGGAAAGAATGGCTCGCTCTATGCTTTCTGCATGGCTCTGCCTAAGGGTGGCGAGACGGTGAAGGTGTATTCGCTTGCCAAGAAGGAAGGCAAGAGGGTGAAGAAGGTGCAGTTGCTTGGCAGCAATGCAAAATTGAAATGGGCACAGACAAATGAGTGCCTCACTATTCAATGCCCTGAGTCATTGCCTTGCAAGACAAGTATTGTGTTTAAGATTGACTAAATAACGTGAGCTCGACGAATTGTTTTCATGCCTTCGGCCAATTAGAAAAACCAAAAAAACAAAAGAAAACAGGAGAAAAACCATAATGTTTTCATTTGTTTTTCTATGTTTTCTTTTGTTTTTTCAATTGGCCCGAAGGGCATAACACACTAATAAAGAATTCATCGAACTCACGTTAAATAACGTAAACGAATAATTTTGAGCATCCAAAGAAGAGGAAAGAAGAATAACCCCTAACCTCTAACCTCTTCTTCATCGAAGCGTTCTTCTTCATCTTTGGATGTCAATAAACTAAAACAGAGAAATGAAGGTGTCATTCAAAGCTCTTGCGCTGACAGCAGTTTTTGGCGTGGCGACAAGTGCAAACGCACAGCAGCATGACTGGGAGAATCCGCATGTGCTGGGAATAAACAAACTGCCGTATCACGCCACATTGCAACTGCCATCGCGCGAAAGCGAGTGCAAGGAGATTATGCCGCTTGATGGGAAGTGGGCTTTTCACTGGTCGAAGGATCCTGATTCGCGACCTGTGGAGTTCTACAAGAACGACTATGACGTGACGGAGTGGGACAAGATAGACGTGCCTGGCAACTGGCAGATGCAAGGCTATGGGCGACCTATCTACACGAATATTCCTTACCCTTTCAAGCGCAATGAGCCATACGTGACTGGCGAACCGCCAAAGGATTGGTATGCATACAACCACCGCAACCCTGTGGGGTCGTATGTGACCTCATTTGACGTGACACAGGAGATGCTGGCGCAGAACCTGATTCTGCATTTCGGTGGCGTGAAGTCGGCTATGTATGTGTGGGTGAACGGCAAGAAGGTTGGCTACAGCCAGAACTCCATGTCGCCTGCCGAGTTTGATGTGACACCGTTTGTGCATGAAGGCACGAACCGACTGGCGGTGGAAGTTTACCGCTGGAGCGATGGCTCGTATCTGGAGGATCAGGACATGTGGCGACCCTCCGGCATTTTCCGTCCTGTGCAACTTTGGGTGCGTCCGCTGGTTCACATAGCCGATTATAAGCTTATTTCAAAGCCAATGTTCCACACGCAGCGTGATGTGCAGATGGCAAGAGGAATGTTTACGGCAGAAGTGACGGTGTGCAACACGGGCAAGAATACGGTGAAAGACGTGCCTGTATCCGTGTCTTTGGACGGCTTGGAGATGATGGATTACATCAAGACACTCGCTCCTGGCGATACGGCTACAGTGGCTCTCCACACAATCCTTGACCATGTCCACCTATGGTCGGCACACGATCCTTATCTTTATCCTGTGAGCATAGACATTGAAGGCGAGCACTTTGACTATCACACTGGTTTCAAGAAAGTGGAAGTAGTGGGCGATGTATTGAAGATAAACGGCAAGAACGTGAAGCTACGCGGCGTGCACCGTCACGACCATCACCCTCGCACAGGTCGCTATGTTGACCGCGCCACATACGAAAAGGATATTGCCCTGATAAAGCAATGCAACATAATCTTCCT
>JAZRYI010000012.1:0-13554 GCA_045600665.1 Bacteroidaceae bacterium | reverse complement strand
AACACGGGCGATGATGTGTCAAAAGAACTTACGGAGCACTACTCAGGTGTCAACAGCGTGATGCTATTTCCTTTCTGCCCAACAAGTGCCATATTGCCAAGTGGTTCGGGACATCCACAGAAGCGAACTTTCGACAACCATTCGCACATCCTCACGATGAACCATCTGGAGAAACTGAAGAACGATCAGGAAGTGGGACTCAACATTGCCTACCATAATGACAATATCCGCCGTGAGGGCAACAGCCTTTCCGACCGCTTCATCAGTGACAACAGCCGACTACTGACGCAAGAAACTTTGACAAGCGAGACGAAGATTAATAACCTGAACATTCAAGCACACTACACCAAGAATGCCTCCGATGGATTCATGAGCAATGTGCTGAAATTCGATACCAACTGGAACTCCGACCGTGTGGATGGCATGTCATCGTCGGAAAGCACAGGTTTTATGCCTGTAAACTATGGCAGCGAGCATGTGCGTCAGCATTTCGACCGCCCTGAACTGTCAGTATCCAACACATTCAATACGATACAGAACATAGGCAACAACAGCTTAAACTTACACTTCTCCGCTGGGTATGCCCACAAACCTAACACACTCACCGCTGGTATAGACTCTATGCTGCAAAACACTCATGCGACTTATACTCAGGATGTGACTTCTCACCATATAGCTGGTCGTTTCAATACCGGTTACAGCATTCGTGTAGGCGATTACTTCAAATTCAACTACGGCATCAACGCTTCTGCCAATCTACATGGAATAGTTACTGACTTGAAAGCTCTCCCCCTCGGGGGAGTTGGAGAGGGGTCTAACGACCTCTGGTACAATACTTATTCCGTTGCTCTCGATCAGTCGTACAAATACGAGACGCACGACCTGACCGTCACCCTCGGTCTGCCTCTCAACCTATACAGCCAAATGCTTGACGACCGCATCCGTAAGGACAAGCACAGCTACACGCATCTGCTCTTCTTCCCATCGCTCAGCGTGAACTGGGACATCACTCGCGACCTGTGGCTGAACGCAGGAGCAAGCTACTCAAAGACTGTGGGCGATCCTGGCGGCATTTATTCTGGCTACATTATGTCAAACTATCGCACATTCCAGCGTTCGTATGTAGAACAGCTCTCCGAGACAAAGAACTACGGAGCGAATGTTGGACTTCGCTATCGCAATGCCCTTCAAGCACTCTTTGCCAGCCTTAGTGCCAACTTCAACCGACATCATGACAACCAGATTTATGGCTACAGCTACGAAGGAGCAACCAGCATAATACAAGCAGCAGACAAGCCAACCGTATCAGACAATTATGGAGTGAACGGAGAGGCAAGCAAGGGCTTTGATTTCCTACGCTCCACCGTTCGAGTGTTCGGAGGCTACAATTTATCGCAGAGCGAACGACTCATTGCAGACAACCTATACCAGTTCAATGCACAGTCGCTCAGCTTCGGCGGTTCGCTCTCCTTCAGTCCTGCCGACTGGATAGGTGTAGTGTACGGTAGCGGATTCGCCAACAGTCGCAGTTACACAAAGGGTAATGAGGATGCTTCAACTACCGTCCGTAGCAGCACCCAGCGACTCTCCATGAACATCTATCCTACCAAGACACTCACCCTCACCCTCTCAGCCGAAGACAACTACAACAACCTCACAGCCTCCAACCGACACGCATGGTTTGGTGATGCCAAAGCAAAGCTGAAACTCAGACGCGTTGACCTCGAACTGCAACTCAACAACCTTTTCAATCAGCGCCAGTACACACGAGTCAACTATAGCGGACTCGACATCTATACTCATACCTCACAGTTGAGACCAATAAATGTAATCATGAGCGTAAGATTCAAACTATTATAAAAGGTAACTACTCAGGTATTGTTTTTTACAGTTGTACTATGCAAATCCTTGTAAAATAACATATACCTGAGTAATTGCAATACTATGTAAAACTAATAATGAAAGTTAAATTACTGCTTGTAGTTAAAGATTCTTGCAAGAAAGTTTGGTGATAATTACAAAAAGTAGTTACTTTGCCGACGGTTAAACTAATAAATGTAATTTTACCTATGGCAATGAAGGAACTTACAAACAAGGAAATGGAATTGATGGAGATTCTGTGGAGCAATCCTGACGGTCTCACGATGCGTGAACTTTACGACTTGCTACCCGAACCTCGCACACACTTCAACACGGTCAGCACTTTCATACGCCGACTGGAAGAGGAGAAGTTTGTGAAGCACGAGGCAATAGGCGGAAGACTCTTCCGATACCTGCCCGCAATCAGTCGCATGGACTATGAGAAACGTGAGCAGGACTCGTTCCTCAACCGCTTTTTCAAGGGATCGCACATGGCTTTCGTGCGACATCTCGTGAAAGAAGAGAAGATTAGCAAGGAAGAGCTTGAAGAACTCATTGAGCTTATAAACGATGAACAGTAAACACGTGAGTTCGACGAATTAGTCATTTGTTTTTGCGCAAGCGCCATGTTAAGAAAAACCCTTAAGAAACAGAACAAAAACCAAAAAAAACAATAATTGAACTGTTTTTTTTATGTTTTTATTGTTTCTTTTATGTTTTTTCAATTGGCCTGAAGGGCACAAAATACAATTGGTCGAACTCATGCTAAACAATAAAAAAATGATTACCCAATTACTCGTATATTCGCTTAAGGCATCCATGATATTAGCACTTTGCTATGTGCCTTACACGCTGATACTCAGACGCGAGAGCTTCTTCCGCCTGAATCGTTTCATGCTGCTTGCCATCATGGTGCTCAGCCTCACATTGCCAGCGTTCAACATCAGTTGGATGAGTCTAGACAATGTGCCTGTGATGCATGCCACCTATCAGCAGATGGCTGATGCTGGATTGCCTGTGCAGTCGGTCAGCATTGAGGAAATGCCTGAGGTGGTGACGGAACAGCCGGCCAAGACCAAGTGGTTCGATATCATCGCCATTGTGTTCTTCACAGGCATGGTGCTTTCTATAATATATAGATGTGTACAGATGGGTGTGCTCTCCTACATCCTCAGCCGCAAGAATGTATGGACAAAGCGACAGGATGATGGCATCCTGATCTGTTGCCGCAAGGGTGAGTTCTCCCCTTACAGCTGGATAAACCGCATCGTCATCAGCGAAAGCGACTGGGACGAGAATGCGCGTACCATCCTGTTGCACGAGACAGGTCACATCAAGGCAAGGCACTCTTATGACCAACTTCTTCTGATGCTATGCCAGGCAATGATGTGGTACAATCCTTTCGCTTGGATGCTTGGCAGTTCGTTGGACGATGTGCATGAGTACGAAGCTGATGACTATGTCCTCACGCAAGGAGTGAATGCCAAGAGCTACATGCTGCTTCTGGTCAGCAAGGTGGCAAAGTGGGAAGGCTACAGTTTTGTGAACAGCTTGAACCATAGCACACTCAACAAGCGTATCATCATGATGAAAGCATCGCCTGCAATCTCTTCTTGGCGACGCAGCAAGATTCTTTACATACTACCCGTTTGCGCCCTGGCACTCAGCGTCTTTGCTACTCCAAAGATTGCAGAGCCGACACAAAAGGCATTGTTGGAGCTGGAGCAGGAACAGGAAGAGCCTGCAATCACCAATCCCGATGTAGCACCTGCTTTTGGTGCAGACGAGACTGACTTCTACAAGTTCATTGCCATGAATCTTCGCTACCCTCCTTTGGCAGCAGAATATGGAGTGGGTGCTCGTGTTTGGGTGGAACTGGTAGTGAATCCCGATGGCACACTGTCTGACATAACGTCCTTCTGTGAGGAAGATGGCAATCCTGATGGCATGAGTAATGTGATAAACGAAGTGAAAGCAGTCACCGTCAATCGCAGTACATCGAACGGAGATGACAAGGAGTCTGCCATCATCAAGGAAGCCAAGCAGTCGTTGCTGGACGAAGCGGTGCGTGTGATAGAAAACACTTCGGGGCAGTGGACACCAGGCTACATGCAGAATGAGGATGGCACACAGACAACCGTTCCTGTCAAACTCACATTCCCTATCACATTCCGACTGAGTTAAAATCCTAATATTTTTACAAAGCACTGATTTTTAAGCAAGAAAAGAAAGCAATTCTTTCCCTGCCAGCCTGTGCTATACCCAATTTCAAAAAGAAAAATTATGAGAAAGCTATTGTTCCTATACACAACGCTTTTGGCATCATGCGTTTTCATGTCATGCACAAATGACAACCGTAAGGGATACGAATACCACAATCCTGACATTCCCCGAATGGGGTTGTCACAGTTGGAGAGTGTGGCAAAGAAGACGAAGTGTGAAGATTGCAAGTACGATGCTCTTCGTCGCCTGTACCACACATATAAGAGAACTGGCAGACTATACACGCTGTATGACTTTGCCATGAAGTTTCCGCATTCTGAGTTTGCCGACTCAGCATTAGCTATCGTTATGCCGAAAAGCGATTCGCTTTATGCTGTGGCAATAAGGCAGAACACTATCGACGCATGGAGCGACTTCATCGTGAGAGTGCCAGTGCCTCTTCAGCACAATGCACTCGACAGACTTGACTCGCTGAAGTGGGAGACTCAGAAGCACAAATGGGAAACTGATGATAAGGCATGGCAGCAAGCTGTGCGAATCAATCAGTTGCCATCCTACGAGCGCTACCTGTCGCTCTACCCCGACGGCGCTCATGCGGCACAGGCAATGCAGATCAAGGAAGAAATGGAAGGAGTGTATATGGAACATCACATGAAAGAAGTCTTCCAGCAGGTTGCTTACGAAGAAAGGCAGAGACAGCTCAGTGGCGACATCAGCAATGTGGGTGTGTGGTCGGTGGTTGATTCGCTGATCGCAGTACACGGCAATCCATACCTGTATCACTACGAGGCGATAGGCAATTCTGAAATCTATGTGGGCGAGCAATACACACACACTTACACCATAGGCAAGAACAAGAACAAGCCATTGTCTGAGATAAAAAAGATATACCTGAAGGACTACTACAAGCTGTGGAAGAACCAGCACTTCGACATTCTCATCCAGTTTCAATGGAAGAAGCAGAACATCATTGTCCAGCACGCAACAACCAATGGTCATGTGCCTATAAGCCTTATGAAAGAGAAAGGAACAATCACTCGTTTGCCGTCGTACAAGTCTATACAAGCTCTTGCATTTGAATATAATAAACAAAAATAAAGGTAGCAATATTGAACTTGATCTGTGATTGACGCTCTTCGCAAGCGAAGTGCTGAACTGAAAGAAATTAAACAGAAATTAACCAGAAATTAGTCAGAAATTTCTAACAATACCCCATCTAACTAATAATTTCTGAGTAATTTCCGGGTAATTAACGCTAAATTTATTTCAGTCCTACACGCAGAAGGCGGGTTGGTAAAGTCCTATATCATAACAAAACAAATAAACATTTATGAAGAAAGCATTATTCTTGGTAAGCCTATGTGCTGCCATAACAATGAACGCCCAAGAGGCGGAGTACCCTAAGGCGGAGAATCTGCAGCCGATTGAAAAGATGCAGCTGCGTGTGCAGTATGATGTGGACTGGCATCACGACACCAAGCATCCGGAGGAGGTGAAGCACGACAAGATGTACACGGAGATTGGACAGACTGTGTGCCACAGCTACATAGAGCGTGAATGGAACAATGAGGTGAAGTTCAACAAGAACTTTGACGAACGCAGCTTCCGCTACACCAATGCTTTCGGCGCTCTGTATTCAAACATTGGCGAGGTGTTTGTGGGTTATCCTAAAGGTAAGACGACCAACATTCATAGCCTTGATGTGCTTGGTGCTTACAAGTTCGATGAGGCGACGCCCAAGCTGAAATGGACAATCACAAGCGAGAAGCTTGACACGCTTGATTATCATTGTACTCTGGCAACGTGTTCGTATGCAGGTCGTGAGTATAAGGCATGGTTCACGGAGGAGATTCCTGTAAGCGTTGGTCCTTGGAAACTCGGTGGCTTGCCTGGATTGATTGTCAAGGCTGAGACGGTTGATGGAGAGTATCGCTTTGTTATTAATGGAATTGAGAAGGCTGAGGGCGAAAAGAACATCTGCATTTGGATGCGTGATTTTGTGAAATCGACCAAGCAGAAGACTCGCAAGCAGGAAAGGATGCTGTTGGCAAGACCTGACGAGATTATGGATCAGGTGGGGATAAAATATACTGCAAAGTCATACGATGGTTCAGCGGTAAAGCTTAAGTTCTTTACTTACGACAATCCGTTGGAGAAAGAGTGAATAATAAAATTAACGAGAAATTAATGTTAAATTAATGGTAATTAATGTTTTTAATTTAATAAATTCTTTTCTTATACATTTATAACAATGAAACAGTTAGCTTTATTTTTTGCAACACTTATGTCATGCATCGCCATGGCACAAGACATAAAAATGAGACAAGAGAGTGAAATCAAGGTGGAAGTGAGCTACCGCATGGAGCAGCTGCGCGACTACCCAAACCAGTGGCGCGATTCCGAATGGCGCGAGGAATACACCATGATGCTTGAGGTTGGCAACAATCAGGCACACTGCTATGTGGCAGAGGAAAGGAAGACGGTGATGTCGGCACTTTCCACCTACCAGCAGAAGAACCGTTGGCATCTTGCTGTCGAACCGCACGCATTGATAGGCGAGACCTTCATCAATGGCAAGGCACTGGAGCAGATCGTTGACCTTGATGTGGCTGGTGTCTTTCGCTATACTGAGGACGCTCCAAAACTGAAATGGAAGATTACAGACGAGAGGAAGTCGGTGCTTGACTATGAGTGCAAGCGTGCCACTTGCTCGTTCCGTGGCAAAGAGTATGAGGCTTGGTTCACGGAGGAGATTCCTTTGAGTTATGGTCCTTGGAAGTTGGGCGGTCTTCCTGGCTTGATACTTGAAGTGGCTGACACGAATAATGAGTATCGCTTCACTGCCACAGGCATTGAGAAGCCAAAGGAGACAAAGTACATTCAATTGCTTGATGAGCCATCCATACAGTCTATCAAGCGTGAGAAAGCATTGAGAACAGAAGCAATGATTCATAAGGATCATGGTGCTTTCGCTGCCGACTATGGTATAAAGTTCACTCTTGAAGGATTGGAGCATCAGGCTATGCCGTATTATCCTATTGAATTGAAATAGAATAAAGTGCCCTTTGGGCCATATTAAGAAAAACCTTTGAGAAACAGAACAAAAACAAGAAAAAACAACTTGTTTCTAAATAATATCTAATAATGTTTTTTTATATTTTTGTTCTGTTTCTTCCTTGTTTTTCTCAAATTGGCGCTTGCGCACAAAACACACACTATACTAACAATGAGAAATTCACGCATACTATTCCTTCTTCTTGCCGTTCTCCTCAGCATTCTTGCCAATGCACAGAACGACACAATCAACATCCGTGGACAAGTGCGATTTCAAAGCGAACCTGCTGAGGCTTGCATCATAGCCCTGCTCAATCCTGCCGATTCTGCAATGGTCAGTTATGCCGTGAGCGACGAACGAGGCGCTTACAGCATGAGGTTCATTCGCCATGCTGACGAACTGCTGGTGCGAGTGACAGGCTTCAATGTCAAGCGACAAGTGAAGCGCATAGCAGCTCGCTCGCAGACACTCAACCTCACAGTGGAGGAAGAGGATATGGTGTTGCGTGAAGTCCAGATTAAGGCGCAGAAGCTGTGGGGCAATCGCGACACGCTCAATTATCTCGTCTCTGCCTACACCAAGGAGCACGACCGCACCATTGGCGATGTGCTGCGGCAGTTGCCTGGCATCACGATAGAAAACGACGGAACGATAAAGTATCAAGGCACGCCCATCAACCATTTCTACATAGAGAACCTCGACATGCTGCAAGGTCGCTACGGTCTTGCCACCAACGGCATCAAGGCTGAGGATGTTGCCACGGTGCAGGTGCTGGAGAATCACGAGCACATCAAAGCCTTGCAGGATCAAGTGCCTCCTGAGAGTGCTGCCATCAATCTGAAACTGAAAGAGAAGGCTAAGGGCGTGTGGACGAAGAGCATGGACTTGGGAGCAGGTGCTTACGGTGATGGAGTGCTTTGGGACGAAACTTTGCAAGCTATGCAGTTCGGCAAGGGAGGTCAGCACATGCTGCGTTACAGCGGTGACAACAGCGGAAGTGGCATGGATGCTGCAAGGAGCCATTACGGTGTTACGGCAAGTGGCGAAGGAAGCATGATGGGAGTGATAGGGCATGGTTCATCGCCTGTAGGCAATAGTTTCTTTGGCTATCGTCATGGAGTGAATATGAACAATATAGCTAAGCTGTCAGACGATGCCACATTGAACTACAACCTCAACTATCGTCACAACTTCGCCCGAGGAGAGTCATACGCCAACACTACCTACATAATGCCTGATGGTACGAACATCCAGCTCACCGAAGAGATAGCCGACCACAGCCATACCGATGCTGCCGACCTTCAACTCACCTACGAAAAGAACGCAGAGAAGCGATTCCTGAACAACACTCTTTCTCTTGCTGGTCAATGGGACGAAGGCAGAGGCACGATACATTCTACAGAAAACATAAGTCAGGCAATGCACTATCGTTCGCTTGCGCTGCTCAACAAGACGCAATGGATTCATCGCACCGAGAATGGTGGTGGCTTCGAGTGGACATCGGCCAACAGCATCAGCACATCTCCGCAGAAACTTGTGATAGGTGAGGATATGACAGCCATGCAGCGAGTTGACATCACTCACCTTGCCACCAACAATCAGTTTGAGACGCTTCGCAATCTCCGAGCACACCGATGGACGATAGCTGTTTCTGGTCACATCAACTCCGACTATACTGCTTTGACTTCCCACCTCAACCATCCCGACCATCCCACTTCACCCGAAGGAGAACTGCATCATCTTTATACTCATGCAGGCATAGGTCCTGTGTTCCGCTACGTGAACAAGAACTTCCGCACAACCCTAAACCTCCCTATTGCCATATCACATACGTGGTTGCAAAATGCTCACGAAGGTAACACAACTCCCCCTTCGGATGGTGGAAGGCTTCACTTCCGCTACCAACCTTCCTTCTCCCTTCTTTGGAAAGCGAACGACTACTTCTCCTTCGATGCCAACGCCCACTACGGAGCCTCCGAAACTCCGTGGCGACATCTGCTCACGGCAAGCATCATGAACAACTATCGTAGCCTGTCGCGCTATCGTGCTCAGCTGAACGACACTCATAGCTCTGGTGCTAACTTAAAGGTTTCGTTCAAGGACATCATGGGAGGTTTCTTCGCTTATCTGAACGGCAACTGGAACCGTTCCTGGAGCGACGTAGCCTTTGGCACGACTCTCGACCAGCAAGCCCATTCTGTGATTGAAGCTGCCAACATGCCGAACCACAACCAGTCTTTCTCTCTGTCAATCAACGGGCGCAAAGACATCAGCTGGCACGACATACAGATTGAAGCCAATGCCACAGCAAGCAGAGGCGAGAGTGACATACTGCGTCAATCCATCCTCACAAGCTACAGCACCAACAGCTGCAATCTCAGCGGCAGACTTGCTTTCGACATCGTGGAAGGCTACCAGCTGGAGTACAGCGCACGGTGGAACAAACACGACTCATCGTCCGACGGCTATCAGTACACCTACAAAGACTGGTCACAAAACGCAACCCTCAATCTGCGCATTGTGCCTTCTCGCCTGTCTCTCAGCGTCTCAGCCAACCACACCCACAACAGCAGTTTCGCCTCAACCAAGAAAGACTACACGTTCGTCAGCGCAGGCATGAAATTCTTTATGTCAAAGAAACTGGAGCTCAACCTGAATGCCGACAACATCACCAACCTCCACACCTTCACTTCCCACTCAGCCGACAACATGATGCAGTCGCACACCATCTATCAGCTACGTCCTTGGAGCGTGATGCTGATGGCACATGTAAGTCTATAACACACCATTATTCATGCCGCATGAATAGAAGTGTCCACAAGAAAGGAATGGATGCAGCTGTAATATAATCAATGTTTTTCAATTACCCTTCGCTCAAAGCACTCACAAGCTTGTCCAGGTCTGTGCCTGTGCCATCCTTGCCTGTGAGTTTCTTGTACAGTCGGCGGCGGAGGTTGCTGATGTTGCTCTTGGTGCAGACAAGGAGGGTGGACATCTGGAGTGGGGTGCAGCGAATGGCTATGAGGCTGATGACTCGCTGCTCCTGCTGGGTGAGTTCGTAGTGCTCTGCTATGCGTGGGAAGAGGTTGGGATACTGCGAGTTTACCTCGGCGAAGAGTTGTTTCCATTCCTCTTCGCTGGGATGAGTGTCTTGAGCTGACAGTTCGTGAAAATGCTTGGCAATTGAGGTGTCAAGAATTGGGTTGCTGACACGCTCTCTCAGTGATTTCAGCAAATCAACAAACTCACGGTTTTGCTGCAAGGTGTCTTGGTGCTCCTGGCGAAGTTTCAGGTAGCGATAAGTTCCGAAGAACGCAATGAGCGCAAACACGAAAGCGCCGCCCAGCATCCATAGGTGCAATCGCTCCGCCTCGTCACGCATGTCCAGATTGTCGTGCTGAATCTGGTAGTCGCGGAAGCGTGACTTGAAGCGGTCTTCCATCAGGCGGTATGAACCAAATTCTGTTATCTTCACATTATCCCATTCATAGCACTTGGCAGAATCTTCCATTCCCAATAGGCGGAAGCATTCTGCAATCTCCCACACAGCAAAGCTTGCTTCCTCCCAGCGAATGGAGTCGAGCACTGCCACCTTTTTGTAGTAATGTATAGCAGAGTCGTATCGTTCTTCTGCTTTGTGTAGCTTGCCACGCATCATCCAGTAGTGGTTTGCCTCGTAGGAGTAAGGGTTGTCCAGATTGTAAGAACTATACTTCCTGTATTTATCGAGCATCATGGCAGCCGAATCGTGTTTTTCACGCATCAAAGCGGCAGAGTCGCATTGATGAAAGCTTATCAGATTGTCAATCATTGGCATACTCGCATCCATTGCCAATGCTTTTTCGCCTCTTTTCCACAGATAATGATAGGCACTGTCGGAGTCGATGTCGCCGTGGTAGCGCATGGCATGAAGCGTGTCACCAGCCAAAAGTGCGTAGCGGACAGCACGCTCGAGTTGTGCCCGACTCTGCTCGCCATCGAGTGAGCGATCAAGACAATGCGACCAATCGAAGAGCGTCTGTGCAAAACTGAGCGTGTCGAAAGCCTGTGTGGTGTCCACGCATCCCACAGCCATGCTGAAAGCATTCTCTTCCCAGAAGTTCCACCCCTTTCTGCGATACACCTTCGCAAGCATCTTCCATGCCTTGGAACGCTCGTCGGGTGTGCCGCATCGTTCCATATAGGCAACGACATCGAGCGCTGCGGTGTCGTTGGGAAAGGCATCGTAGTTGTCGCCCATTGCATCCAGTTCATGCATCTTCTGCAACATCGCCTCGTGCTTGGAGGTGCATGCAGAGAGGATAGCAAGGAGAAGGATAAAGATAGTCAAATGCTTCATTTGTATAGTCATAATTTCGTGCAAATGTACGAAAAATCCCTGAAAACGCACTGAAAACCCTTGTAAACTCGGTTTACAAAGCAATTGTAAACCCATTGTAAACGCATTTTGGCAAGGTTTTAGTACAAATGACGTTAATTTTGTAAACGCATAACAAATAAAAAATTAAACTCACATGAAACACTTATTCATTATTTTCTGTGCGGCTTTCGCCATGCCGATGCAAGCACAAGAACCAAGTCTATCAGAAATTTTTGCCCAAATGGAGGCATTCAAACTTCATCAGGACAGCATTGACTCTTCCTCTTTGATGGCTGTGTATGACTACCGATGCTTGACTCATGATACAGAGGGCGAAACGGTCGTTGATGGCATGAAGCTCTGTCTGCAAGTGGGCACGCATTGCACACGCAGCTTCCCTTATCGCAAGTTCGAAAGGGACATTGCAAGTGAGGAGAGAATCTACATGGATGGCTACGAGTTTTGGGATGAAGAAGAACAGAACATTCTGGGAAAAGAGTCCTACTGCTTCATGCCTGAAGTGTGGAGAAACTATCCCGATGGCAAGATGACGGTGCGTGACGCTATTCCTCCTGTCATCTATGAAGCGCAAGAAGCACTTGAGCCAATCAGTTGGAAACTGATTGAAGACACCCTCACGGTGTGCGGCTATCTGTGCAAGAAAGCCACTTGCGAATTGCATGGACGCAAATGGACAGTCCATTACAGCGAAGAGATTCCCACCTCTGCAGGTCCTTGGAAACTATGTGGATTGCCAGGCTTGGTTGTGGAGGCAGAGTGCGAGGGCGGCATTCATCGTTTTACGCTCGCCGACATTCAGCGTACCGCCTCAACTATCTACATTGAGCATAATGCTATCACCACAAAGATCTCGGAGAATAAGCTCATTGCCAACCGCAACAAGACTTTTGGTTACCATCGCTATCTCAAGGATCCGCTGTACTATGCCCGTGAAAGCATGAAGTCAGCCGACATCGTCTTCGGCAATAAAGGGCAGATAGTCAATGGCGTGTACATAAATTTCGAGCCGCATGCTTACCAGGCGCTTGAATTGAAATGAAGAATTCGCACGCAGAGTAAGATATTATGCTTTGCGAGTTGTAAGATTTGCAACATTTTACTGTGTTAAAATTGTAACATAGCGTTTGTTTGTACAAAATTACGATAAGAGAAATAGCGTTGTCTTTCAGAAGGTTAAAGCTTTTGCGAACTTTTGCAAAGTCGCTGCAAACTTTTGCAAAGTCGAAATTGATGAGGAATCGGTGAAAAGACAGTACATTTGCACATAGTTTGAATTAAATAACGAAAATGATAACGATTATGAAACGGACAACTTTATCATTACTCATGATGCTCAGCGCAATATGCGGATGGGCACAAACAAATGACACTATCGACATCTCAAACATGATGGTGACTTATGCATGCACCTGCCACACTACTGACAAGAATGGTGAAAAGGTGGATGAGAATTATCGCCTTGCTGTATTGGTTGGCAGTAAGACAACATGGAGCGCAGGCTATCTTTCTGTCTTGAAGTCTGAGAAGAAAGCGAGGCAAGATATCTTGGAAGAGCTGGACGAGCAGAAACTCAACATCCCGTCTGTGTATGTTGGCTATCCATCTGCTGACGAAGCGACTATACGCGAGACAATGCTTATCACCGACTATGTAACCACAGAAAAGAAGACGCCTATCCATTGGCAGATAGAAGACGATACGCTGACTATCACTGGCTATCTTTGCCAAAAAGCGACAGCAAAGGTGCGAGGCAGAGAATGGACGGTGTGGTACACAGAGGAGGTTCCTACAACAGCAGGTCCTTGGTGCTTGTACGGTTGTCCAGGACTGATTGTGAAAGCAGAGGCTGACGGCATCCATTGCTTTGAGTTGCAATCTTTGGAGCAGAAAGCTGTGCCAATAGTGTATAGCCCTTCGCCTAATGATGTTTCCACAGATCGCAGTAAGTTTGTCAAGCATCGCAACAAGACACTTTCTGTCCCTGCATATCTCAATTCAACAATGAGCCTCATAAATAAAGATATGATTACAGAAC
>JAZRYI010000011.1:0-65114 GCA_045600665.1 Bacteroidaceae bacterium | reverse complement strand
AGATAGTGGCACCTACTACCTCGGTGGTGAGGAAGTAGGTCATCTGAAGGAGAAGGATCGCACCAAATATCGCAAGGGGCGTATCGGCTTCGTGTTCCAGAGTTTCAACCTCATCGACGAACTGACCGTGGAGGAGAACATTGACCTGCAGCTGAAGTACCTCAAGGTGCCAAAGGCAGAGCGCAAGCAACGTGTGCTGGACATCCTTCGTAAGGTCAACCTCTCACAGCGTGCCACACACTATCCTCAGCAACTCTCTGGTGGTCAGCAACAGCGTGTAGCCATTGCCCGTGCCGTGGTGGGCAAACCCAAGCTGATTCTTGCCGATGAGCCAACAGGTAACCTCGACTCGAAGAACGGCCTCGAAATCATGGAACTGCTCTCGCAACTCAATGCCGAGGGCACAACTATCGTGATGGTAACTCACAGCCAACACGATGCTGCCTACGCTAATCGCATTATCAATCTCTTTGATGGTGAGGTGGTTGAGAATACCATATTATAAAAGGTGCCTATGAAGACTTTATTATATCAAATACGAGCACATAAATTAGCGTATGCCCTCAATGTGCTTGGATTGAGCATCGCCCTGGCTGCGTTCTATCTCTTTGCCACTCAGGTGGAGTTCAACTGGACGTATAACCATAGCATTAAAGACTACGAACGCGCTTACAGAGTGGAGGTGGGTGGTTTCACCCAGAATCTGGAATGGTCTTGCTACATGATACGTTTCTTTGAGTCGTCGATGAAGGAGATGGCACATGTTGAAGACGTTGTCAGCCACAATATGGTGCAATGGCGACTGCCTGTCTTTGTCAATGGGAATCAGTTTAATGACATCATGTCTCTTCAGATTGGTGATCCTGGTCTTGACTTCTTTGGCGTGAAGATGCTGTCGGGAACATCAAAATATGCAACACGCACGCAGGCGGTTGTAACGAAGAGTGTTGCAGAACAGCTATTTGGTACGGCTGATGCAGTAGGGCGAAGGTTCAGTATCCCACAGGTGAAGCATCTGACTGTAGGAGAAGACGCATCGTCAGCCTCTCAGAATGATGAAGGTGAGTTGGAGGTTGTAGGCGTGGCAGAAGACATGCCAGCCAACAGCCTTTTGCAGAATGGCATCTCCTATTGGCTACTACATCAGCGAACAATGGCTCCAGAACTTTGCCAAGCATACACCCCTCCACTGGTGGATATTCCCTCTGTCATTCGTGATTGTTTCAGCCATTGTGCTCATAGCGGTGATTGGGCAGAGCTGGCGAGTGGCTACGCTGAATCCTGTGGAAAACGTCAAGACAGAATGAAAAAAAGAAGATTCATACAAAGCAATTGACATTCCCCCCTTTGCTTGTATAATGACAGTTTTATTCACGCCGTGAGAATAAGAGTATTCTTACGGCGTGAATAAACGTATTCTCACGGCTTGAATAACGCTATTCGCACTGAGCGGATTAATACATTCTATAAAAGTGAATTTTCGGGATTGTAGACATCTTAACATCGATGAATACAAGTGTCACACGCTCGCATTCTCAGCAAAAATGAATAAACTCAAAAACTCTTCACTCTTCATAATCGCAAACTAAGTATTTGTAAGACAATAAATTGAGTGAGTGAAGAGTGCCGTTGCACTCTTCACTCACTCTTCATACTTGTAAGGGTGTGAATATCAATATGTTTATATCTATTTGTGAAGAGTGAAGAGTGTTTTCTTTCGTCTCACGTTTCACATCTGCATATCTGTTTATTTGCGTATGCCATACAGATAGCCGAGCAGAGCCATCTTGCCGCGCATTGTTTCGCGTGGCGTGAACTCGCCATTCACCCACATGTAGCGCTGGTTGAAGAAGGACTCTTGGCTTGGCCAGCCGCCTGTGTTCCAGTCGGGATAGCAGCGGCTGAGCAGGATGCGTGCATCGCCGCCATTGCCTGCCGACCATGTTTCTGTGCCATTGAATGGAGTCTGGCCAGGGTGCGATTCGGGTGTGCCATCGTTGCGGCCTGTGGTGTAGCAGTCGGTGATGTGACGCTCGCCAAGACCTGTCATCTCCACTGTGTTGGATGGGTTGCGACCCAAGCACCAGTCGGCATCGATGTAGAGTGCCTTTTCGAGAGCTTGGCGACGTGCCTTGTCGGATGAGGCAAAGTGGGCAAGCATCACGAGCTGCAGGTTCTCGGAGGTCTGCCAGCGGGCATCGTTGGTGGTGCGGCGCGATGGGCGCAGAGAGCTTGGACGGACGTGGAGAAGGTCGGCTTCGTAGTTGACGCTCGACTTCATGTTGGCATAGAGGTCTGGGTAGTGACGCTCGCGAGGACAGTTGAGATAGGCGGCTGTGCCCCAAATCTGATAGCCCTCGCGTGTGTTCCAGATTCTGGACTGCGGGCTCTTCACAATGCTGCCCTCAGCCATGATGTCCTCCCAGCTGCGGTCGCCAGTGGAGTTGTAGAGGAAGGCGGCTGCCATCTGGCGGAAGTCGTGTCCCTTCATCGGGCCATCGCCTATGTGCTGCACATCGTCGAGCTGCTGGTTCTCTTGGCGGCTGGCAAAGCGGAATGCTGTGATTGCCTCGCTGGTGTAGTACTCTTGCAGCTCCTTGTTGCCTGCTATGCGGAAGCAGTCGGCAAGCATGGCGCAGTTGGCAGCGTTTGCCCATGCAGCCATGGTGGTGCACCCTGCTTGGAACATGATGGTCCACTCGGTGGATGGGTTGGTCACACCCTGGCTGTATGCCTCGCCGTCGCGTATGCTGAGAAAGAAATCGACCTCGTTTCGTGCTTCGTCTATGATGTCGGGAATGCCGTTTCCGCTCTCGGTGATGCCAAGGTTGTCCTCGCTGATCTTGCCATTGGTGAGGAAGTAGGGGAGGAGAAGGTCGTAGATGTTGCTGACATGGGCAAGGTGGCGATCCCAGTCGAAGGCATCGGAGTGTCCGCCTCGCACCTCGGTGTTGGTAGGGTTGCCCGGCAAGCGGTGCTTCCAGAACTCAGACTTGAGGGCTGGCTTGAAGTGGGGCTCGTCCCACACGTCGCCGCCTATCTTGCGCCAGTCGGGATGCCAGGGGTGGAGGTCGGTCTTATAGACGGTGAAGCCCACGGGGTCAACTTCGGGGATGAAGGCTGGCTGGCGTGGCACAGGCGTGATGCTGGGGTTTGGCTTCTCGCCCAGGCGCATGTAGTAGTAGCCTCGCACGGAGTAGCGGTATGGCTCGAAATAGACGTCGCTCTTGATGTCGAAGTCCATGCTGCAGCCCACGTCTTCCACCACGAGGCGGTAGCGTCCGGGGGTGGAGCATCGGAAGTCGATGTTCCACACGTCGGAGCCTGTGTCGTTCTTCTTGTTGGCTTCGTTCTTGTATTCCGACTGCGACTTCCAGAATGTCACCGTGCCCACCTGCCTCTTCTTCTTGGTGGCTACGTTGTAGAGCCACACCTTCTTGCCCACAAACGAGGAGTAGTCTCGCTGACCGCCGTCGCCCATCCACAGGTAGAGGTCGGCTGCCTTGACGGGCTGCTCGGGTGCGTAGCCGATGATGTTGACGTGCACAGCCTCCGACATCGAATTGCAGATGTCGTAGGTGACTTCGCCTATTGTCTGGTCGGAGTGGGCTGATTCGGGTATCGCCACGGTGTAGGTGCATCCTTGCTTCATCGGCGATGGCAGCTTGATGAAGAGCCAGTGGTCGAGTTCGCTGGTGAGGGTATTGTCGGTGTTCATCGGCTTCGACTTGCGATAGACGGC
Organism: Bacteroidaceae bacterium; assembly: GCA_045600665.1. Taxonomy (GTDB): domain Bacteria; phylum Bacteroidota; class Bacteroidia; order Bacteroidales; family Bacteroidaceae; genus Minthosoma. Next base: position 61,372 of record JAZRYI010000011.1, on the reverse strand, counting down.
AATGGGCTTCACGGCTCCGAATGCTTTGTCGTCGGGCGAAGAGATGGTCCAGTCGGCAGTCTGCACGGCTGCAGTAACGTCGAGACGCTTGCCAAACACCTTCAGGGTGTCGTCGCCAGCTGCGAACGAGTGGCCAAGGTATGCGCTTGGGCCTGTGCCGTCGTCGCGGTAGCGAACCTCGCCATCGCGGAAGTGCACCATGATGTGGTCTTTGTCGATGATTTTCGTGCCGAGATACTTTGTGGCTTGTGACTGCAGGGGAGTGAGCAGCAGGCACAAAGCGCCAAGGGCTGAGAGAAAGTTTTTCTTTTGCATATTCGTGTGAAGATTGTTATTTATGTGCTGGTAAGTAATTTTTTGGTTGACAAATATAGCGACATAATTGTATCTGTACAAGTTTTTGCTGAGTTTTTTTGTGGTTTGAATAGTTTATGCTACTTTTGCACTTTATTTCGAGCATATAATAAATAATGTATAAATAAATAACGCAATGAAATTTGACTTTAAGAAAATCTTGCCAGATGTGCTGTGCGTGGTGCTGTTTGCGGTCATCGCATTCGCCTACTTCATGCCAGCCACTCTGGATGGACGCCGCCTGGAGCAGCACGACAGCAGCGCCAACGATGGCATCAGCAGCGAGATGACGCAGTATCGTGACAGCCACAACGGCGAGACGCCACGATGGGTGACATGCCTGTTTGGCGGTATGCCAACCTATCAGCTGGCGCCTTCCTACGATTCTGCCACAACCCTCACGGCTGTGGAGAAGGCTTACCACCTCTGGTTTCCTGACTATGTGTGGTACATCTTCGCCTCAATGCTTGGTTTCTACATCCTGCTTCGCACATTCGACTTCCGACAGTGGATGGCGGCGCTCGGTGCCGTGGTGTGGGCATTCAGCAGCTACTTCTTCATCATCATCGCTGCTGGCCACATCTGGAAGGTGATGGCTCTCGCCTACATTCCGCCAACGATAGCGGGAATGGTGATGTGCTACCGTGCCAAGACATGGAAGCAGATCATGAAGGGGGCAGCGGTGCTTGCCTTCTTCGGTGCATTGCAGATCAAGGCAAACCACATTCAGATGACTTACTACTTCCTCAGCGTGGAGCTGGCTATGTTTGTGGCTTACCTCATCATGGCTGTGAGGCAGAAGACTCTGGGCGCTTTCGCCAAGGGAACAGCAGGAGTGCTCGTGGCTGCGGTGATTGCCGTTGCCATGAATGCCAGCAACCTCTACCACACATACGAATACTCGAAAGAGACGATGCGTGGCAAGAGCGAGCTTGTGAAGCAGGGCAAGGTGGAGGACCAGACGGATTCGGGCCTTGAGCGCAGCTACATCACAGCCTGGAGCTACGGCATAGACGAGACGATGACATTCCTCATCCCAAATGCCAAGGGCGGTGCAAGCGTGCCATTGATGATGAACAAGACTGCAATGGCGAAGGCTGACCCTCAGATGGAGCAGATGGGCATCTATGGCGCTTTCACCCAGTACTGGGGCGAGCAGCCAGGCACAAGCGGACCTGTGTATCTCGGTGCTCTCGTGTGCATGCTCTTCGTGCTGGCAATGTTCGTGATTCCAAACAAGAACCCTATGAAATGGGCTCTGCTATTTGCCACAGTGCTCACTCTGATGCTCGGCTGGGGCAAGAATTTCATGCCATTCACCGACTTCTTCATCGACAATGTGCCTATGTACTCTAAGTTCCGCACCGTGTCGAGCATCCTCGTGGTGGTGGAGTTCACAGTGCCTCTTCTCGCTCTGTGGGGCTTGAAGCTCTGGGTGGAGAAGCCAGACATGAAGCAGCTGCTCTATGCCGCAACATTCACGCTCGTGGTGTGCCTGTCCTACGACTGGTTCACTGGCGACTGCCTCAGCACAAACGACCGCAATGCCGTGGCTCAGTATGTGGCTCAGGGATATTTCGACCAAGGATTAGCCAACAGCATCCTTGCCAGCATCTCGAAGATGCGCTCTGCCATGATTGCATCTGACGTGGCTCGAAGCGTGGCAATCATTCTCATCGGCGTGGCTTGCATGTGGTGGTACTCTCGTGCTGCAAAGAAGTATGAGGGCGACTTGAAGCCTGCACAGGCAACATTCCTCTCGGTGGCTCTGCTTCTCATCTGCCTGGTGGACATGTGGATGGTGAACAAGCGCTACCTCTACGACGATATGTTTGTGACACCACAGGGACCTGCTCGCATTCAGAAGACAGAGGCTGATGAGTATATTCTCGGAAAGAGCGGTGAGGGACGTGACTACCGTGTGCTCAACTTCACGGTTTCGACATTCAACGACAACAATACCTGCGCTTTCTACAGCTCTATCGGCGGCTATCATCCAGCTAAGCTTCGCCGCTATCAGGAACTCATAGAGATGCACATACAGCCAGAGATGGGAAAGGTGTACGAGGGCTTGCGCATGGCTAAGCTCGACACAGTGGCAATGATGGAACAGCAGACACCGTTCCCTATCTATGACTACAGCGCGGTGAACGTCGATTCTCTCTACCCCGTCATCAACATGCTCAACACTCGCTGGTTCATTCTTGGCGCTGGCGAGAAAGGCGAGGTGAAGATGCCTGTGGAGAATGAGGGTGCATTTGGCAATGGATGGTTTGCTACCAACATCGAGTGGGCAAGCAATGCAAACGAAGAGATTGATGCTCTCGGCAAGGTGAACCTCCGCAACACAGCCGTTGTGGCTAAGTCTGATTTCAGCTTCCTCAAGCCTGGTGGCGAGGGCAGCGTGAAGCTCACAAGCTATGGCTCAACGGAGGTGAAGTATGATGTGGATTCGAAGCAGGGCGGTCTTGCTGTGTTCAGCGAGATATATTATCCTGGATGGACAGCCACAATCGATGGTCAAGAGACAGAGGTGGGACGCGCAAACTATGTGCTTCGTGCGGTCAATGTTCCTGCTGGTAAGCATGAGGTTGTGTTCAAGTTCGATCCTCAAACCGTTCACACTACAGAAGGCGTTGCGTATGCAGGTCTTGGATTGCTCGTGCTCCTTGTGCTTGGTGCAGGTGCAATCTCATTTGTCAAAAACAAGAAAGAATGAAAATATCACTTTTGCAAACAGATATAGTTTGGGCTAATCCCTCTGCCAATCAGCAAAAGGCAGAGGCGATGCTCAAATCGCTGGAGAAGAGCGACGTGTATGTTCTTCCCGAGATGTTCTCGACAGGCTTTGCCACTGAGCCAGCTGGCATAGCAGAAACGGATTGCTGCTCTCTGCGCTGGATGCAGAAGATGGCGAAGGTGCTCGACGCAGCCATCTGCGGCAGCGTGGCAACGGAGGAGGAAGGAAAGTTCTGCAACCGCTTCTATTTCGTCATGCCAGATGGCTCGTGTGAATACTACGACAAGCATCACCTCTTCACATACGGAGGCGAGCACAAGCGTTTCACGCGAGGCGAGGGCAGAGTGGAGGTGGAGTTCCGCGGCGTGAGGTTCCTGCTGCAGGTGTGCTACGACCTCCGTTTCCCAATCTTTGCTCGCAACAATGGCGACAAGCCATACGACGTGGCTCTCTACGTCGCATCATGGCCAACAAGCCGCATCGAGGCATGGAACACGCTTCTCCATGCTCGTGCCATCGAGAACCAATGCTACGTGGCTGCCGTGAACCGTGTGGGCGACGACCCAGCGTGCCAGTACTCAGGCGGCACGATGCTCATCGATGCCTATGGCAAGAATGTTGTGGAGTGCGAGCGAAACAAGGAATGCGCCGTGACAGCGGAGATAGACATGGAAGCCCTGAATGCTTTCAGAAGAAAATTCCCTGTGCTTGCTGATGCTGATAGGATTTGAAATCCGCTAGTTGAATGCTGCATTTTGCAATATCTCCCATTTTATGTGGCATTATAAGTAAAACATTCATATTTTTCGACAAAAAAAATGTTACTTTCTTGCTTAGGTGAAAAATAATGGATAAATTTGCGAAAAATCAAAAAATCAATAACTAAAAAACTAATACAATTATGGCATTCTTAACTGACGAGAAACTCGTTATTGTTGGAGCTGGCGGCATGATCGGCTCAAACATGGTTCAGAGCGTACTTATGCTCGGTCTTACTCCAAACATCTGTCTCTACGATATCTATGAGCCAGGCGTTCATGGCGTTTATGACGAAATGTGTCACTGCGCTTTCCCTGGTGCTAACCTCTCTTACACTGTGGATCCAGCAGAGGCATTCACTGGTGCTAAGTACATCATCTCTTCAGGCGGTGCTCCACGTAAGGAGGGTATGACTCGCGAGGATCTTCTCAAGGGTAACTGCCAGATCGCTGCTGACTTCGGCGAGAACATAAAGAAGTACTGTCCAGACGTAAAGCATGTTGTTGTTATCTTCAACCCTGCTGACGTTACAGCTCTCACAGCTCTCATCCACTCTGGCATGAAGCCAAACCAGCTCACTTCTCTTGCTGCTCTCGACTCTACACGTCTCCAGCAGCAGCTCGCTCAGGAGTTCGGCGTGCAGCAGGACAAGGTAACTAATGCTTACACTTACGGCGGTCACGGCGAGCAGATGGCAGTATTCGCTTCGAAGGCTCTCATCGACGGCAAGCCACTCGCTGACATGATGCCAGCAGCAGATCGCTGGGCAGAGATCAAGCACATGACTACTCAGGGTGGTTCTAACATCATCAAGCTTCGTGGACGCTCTTCTTTCCAGAGTCCTGCTTATCAGGCTGTGAAGATGATTGAAGGCGCTATGGGCGGTGAGCCATTTACTTGGCCAGCTGGTTGCTATGTAAACTGCGACAAGTGCGGTTACAAGAATGTGATGATGGCTATGCCAACAGTAATCGACAAGGACGGCGTTCACTTCACAGCACCTGAGGGTACTGAGGAAGAGATGGCAGCTCTCCAGGCTTCATACGAGCACCTCCAGAAGATGCGTGACGAGATCATCGGTCTTGGCATCATCCCTGCTGTTGAAGATTGGGGCAAGGACAATCCAAACTTGTAATGTGAAGAAATACGGCAAACATACGCTTGTTGGTTGGAGTTGGCGCACCTTGATGTGGGTTGCGCTAACTCCAATCTTGTTATTCCTGCTTCTTGCCATTCTGATTTATTTGCCACCAGTGCAGAAATGGGCGGTTGATAAAGCCTCGGCTGCGCTGAGCGAAGAGATGGGCATGGACGTGGGAGTGGAGAGCGTGTGCTTGAAATTTCCGCTTGATCTCAGTATGGGCGGAATGTCTGCCGTTCAGGACGGCGACACATTGATCTACGCTAACACGCTCGATGTTAGCGTGCGGCTTCTGCCATTGTTCAAGGGCAAGGCAGAAGTGGATGGAGTGACACTTATCGACACTCGATTGAACACGAGAGGGATGATTGACGCTTGTGCCATAATAGGACACGTAGGCGAGGTTAGTCTTAATTCCCACAGCACAGATTTGAAAGCAGAGTATGCTGTGGTAAATAAGGCACTCATCCGAGATGCTGATTTGTTCATTTCGCTAAACGATAGTGTGCCAGAAGATACCACAGAGAACGAACCTGTTAATTGGCAAGTGCAGCTCGACGATGCGCAGTTGCAGAATGTCACAGCAACAATCCTTCTTGCTCCGAATGCCGACAGCACATACGTCTCTGCCTCGATAGGCAAGGCGCAAGCAAGAGCGTTCCTCGATCTTGGCAAGGAGATTTATAGAGTTGACAAGTTCGATGCAGAAGAGTCATCTGCATCGTACGAAGTGCGCACCATGCCACGCTATCCAAATCAGCTGGATGCCAATCATCTCATGTTCGAAGACTTATCTCTAAGCATTGACTCTCTCTCTTACCAAGGTACAGGTGAACTAGCTCTCCACATCAAGCATCTCGCAGCCAAGGAGAAGAGCGGTTTGTCCATCACCGAGGCAGATGGCAGAGTGGAGATGGATTCGCTCACGCTCGCAGTGCCTAAGATGTCGCTGAAAACCGACGACAGCAAGCTGGCTTTCTCCTATCGCGTGGATATTAATGCCTTTGCCGATACGCTGGCAGGCACATTCGATGCCGTGGCAGAAGGTCAGATAGGCAAAGGCGACATTCTCTTCTTCACCAAAATGGGTGGCGAAGGCACAAAGGGCATTTGCGACATGATGGCAAAGACCTTGCCAATGCAGCCAACGCAACTTTCTGTAAAGGCAGATGGCAACCTGTCTGCGCTTAGCGTGCGCGACCTTCATGTCAAGGTGCCGGGGCTTCTAACGCTCGATGGCGATGCCACGCTGTGGGACGTGGTGAACGACCTCTCGTTGCAGACAACAGTTTCTGCACAGATAGGCAAGGCATCCACAGTGGACCTGTCAGCAAGCTACGTGATGGCAGAGGAAGCATACAAGGCAGAGGCTGATTTCAAAAACATCGTGCTCAACCAGTTTGCTGACTTGTCGGACAACGCGGTAGTTTCTGGTTACGTCAACGCTCATGGACGCGGCTTCGATTTCATCTCGCCAAGCACCACATGCTCTGCGCAGATAAGCCTTGGCAACTCCCACTACGGCAAGATAAACCTCAGCAGCATTGATGCTGACGCCACACTCGAAGGCAGCAAGCTGAACCTTGTCATGTCATGCAACAACGATCAGCTGAAAACCGATTTTAACCTCGATGGAGAGTTAAAGAAGAATCTCATAAACGGAGTTCTCGACATTGATCTCCCATTCCTAGATGCTCAGGCAATGGGATTTGCAGAGGAACGCTTGCAGTGCAGCACATCTGGTACGTTCGACTTCGCCTACAACCTCGACAAGGTGTTCCGTGTCGAATCGAATGTAGATGCGCTTCGTCTTAAGCTCGGTAACGACAGCATCGTGACAAGTGCCTTCTACCTTCTTGCCGATGCCGAACCCGACTCCACAGCCATGTGCCTGCGCACAGGCGATTTGGATTTTGAATTCCACACCCCAAACAATCTTCTCAAGCTTCAGCCACGCATAGAGAAACTGATGAAGGTGGCTACGACGCAAGCCAAGGCAAAGGAGATTGACATAAATGTGCTCAAGACGTACTTGCCCGACCTGCATTTGCATGCTGTGGCAGGCAATCACAACCCAGTGTCTCAGATTCTTGCCACCTATGGCTTCCGCTTCCACGAATTTGTGGCAGATGTTGAGGCTTCGCCTGAAACTGGTGTGAAGGGCAATGGGCACGTGTTTGCTTTCAAGACGGATTCAATCACAATCGACACCGCTTACTTCACTGTGGTGCAGGACAGCGCCAACCTGCGCTTCGATACTGGCGTGACTTGTCGCGACCAAGCCAAGTTGCCAGCATTCAAGGCATACCTTGATGGACACCTTGGCATGAAGGATGCCGATGCCCACCTCACATACTACAACAAGAAGAACGAGAAAGGCATAGACATCGGCATGCGCGCCTTCGGCACCGACTCGTGTCACCACGTCACGCTCTATCCATCGCACCCAATCATTGGTTTTCGCAAATTTGCGATGAATGCCGACAACTACATCTGTCTCCAGCGCGATGGCAAGCCAATCATAGCAGACGTGCGCTTGCAGTCGCTCACCGATAGCAGCACAGTCACCTTGCTTGCTGGCGAGACGCTCACAGGCGAACAGAGAGCGCAAGCGATTGTCCGCAACCTCGACATTGCCCAGTTGCTCACCGTGCTGCCTATCCCAGATTTGCCAAAGATGGCAGGCTTGCTTTCGTTCGACGCTAACTATACGGTGCAAGACGAGAAGTTCAATGTTGTAGGCGATGCCGACGTGGCACGCTTTGCGTATGAAGGCATGGAGGTGGGTGACCTCTGCACGCAGTTCACCTACACTCCCGAAGGCACTGCTGCCCATAGCATCGATGCCACTCTTGCCGTCAATGGTACACAGGTGGCAGAGATAGGCGGAGTGTACGACAGTGAGGGCAATGGGGCACTCTCTGCCAGTGCCAACATCACCGACATTCCTATGTCCATCCTCTCTCCATTCATTCCCGACCAGATGGCATCCTTCAAGGGCGTGCTGGCAGGCAATGTGAATGCGAATGGCCCAGTTGATGCACTCGTGTTCAATGGTGTGCTATTGCCAAAGGACGTGCACGTGATGTCGCATTCGTACAGTGTTGACCTTGCGCTTTCCAACGATTCCATCATCATCGACAATAGCCGTGCCAAATTCAACCAGTACAAGATCTACAGCTACGACGACAATCCGCTTGCGCTGAATGGCTATGTGGATTTTACCGATGCAAAGAACCTGAACATGGCACTCACGCTCTATGGCACTAACGTTAAACTCATTGATGCGAGACGAACTGCGAAGAAGGTGCTGTTCGGCAATATGTATGGCGATTTCATGACACGCGTTAATGGCTCGCTCGACGACCTCTCGGTGCGCGGTTTGGTGCGTGTGCTCAAATCCACCGACATGACCTACATCATGTCTGAGACACCGCTCTCACAGGGGGCGCGACTCGATGACATTGTTACGTTCGTCGATTTCAATGCACCGCCAGAAATCAGCGAAGAGGAGGAAAAGAAGTCGTTCGTGGGTGTGGACATGAACCTCAACCTTGTGATAGAGGATGGTGCTAACCTGCGTGCAGAACTGTCTGCCGACCGCCAGAGTTTCGTGCAGGTGCAGGGCGGCGGCACTGTGCGCATGACGCTCACTCCAGAAGGCGTGCTAAACATGCAGGGGCGCTACACCATCAACGAGGGTGAAATGAAATACGCCCTCCCTGTCATTCCGCTCCGCACGTTCACCATCCACAATGGCTCCTACGTGGAGTTCACGGGCGATCCAGCCAACCCAACGCTCAACATCACAGCTACCGAGCGCACGCGTGCCACAGTGGGTGAGGATGGCGGTGCAAGCCGCAGCGTGGCGTTCGATGCTGGCTTGAAGATCACCAACACGCTTGGCAACATGGGGCTTGAGTTTATCATCGATGCTCCAGAGGACGCTGCCGTGCAGAACGAGCTGGAGTCGCTGGGCACAGAGGAGCGTAATAAGTTGGCTGTGGCTATGCTTGCCACGAGCATGTATCTCTCCAGCACCAATGCCAAGGGATTCACGGCAAGTAATGCCCTCAACAGCTTCCTCCAAAACGAGATAAACAACATCGCAGGCAAGGCGCTCAGTACGCTCGTCAACGTAGATGTGGGCATGGAACAAACCACTCGCGACAACGGCACCACTCGCACCGACTATTCCTTCAAGTTCTCACGCCGCTTCTTCAGTGATAGGCTCAATGTCATCATTGGAGGCAAGGTGAGCGCTGACGGCGACCGCGAGGGCGGCGAGTCGGGTACTTACATCGACGACATCTCGCTTGAATGGCGACTCGACGATGGCGGCACTCAATACGTGCGCCTCTTCCACGAGAAGGAGTACACCAACCTCATCGAGGGTGAGTTGGACAAGAATGGTGGAGGTGTCGTGCTTCGCAAGAAAGTGGACAAGTTCTCTGACCTGTATTTTTGGCGAAGGCGAAAGGAGGAATGAGTAAATTAATCCTTGTTAATAAAAATCTCTGAGTAGTTACAATCCCCGTGATAGCAGTAAAAAAACAATAGATGACAAAGCGTTTCTCACACATATTATCATTTTTTATTCTTCATGCTTTATGCTTGATTTTCTTCATTTTCTCCAGTTGTTCCACCACGTCCAACCTTCCCGAAGATGAAGTTCTCTACACAGGCATAAAGTCGATTTCTACCCATGATAAGAAGAATACCTATGCTGAGAGCGTTGCCCTCGATGAGGTGAATGCTGCGCTTGCCTATGCACCTAATGGCTCGTTCATGGGTAGCTCTTCCGTCAGAAGTCCGTTCCCTATTGGCTTGTGGATTTACAATGCGTATGCTGATAGGCAGTCGTCGGTGTTCCAGAAGTGGATTTTCAACTCCTTCAGCTCCGCTCCGATTACTATTTCGCATGTGTCGCCACTCACTCGCACCAAAGTCGCCACTAACCTACTACAAAACTATGGCTACTTCAATGGCTGGGTGGATTATCACCTTGTGGGTCAACGCAATCCACGCAAGCAGAAAATCTCGTATGATATCCACCTTGGCGATCCATACATCTACGACTCAATCCAATACTCGTTCCCTGTCATCGAGGACAGCATCATACGCGCCACTCAGAACGATGCCTTCATCAAGAAGGGTGGACAGTTTTCTACCCTTGACCTCACCAGCGAGAAGACGCGTTTAGTGGATGCGTTCCACGACAATGGTTTCTACTACTACCGTCCCGACTACATCAATTTCCTTGCCGACACGATCAATCATCCCAAGTTCGTATCTCTTCGCGTGGAACAGGACAAGGAGACGCCAGCTCGCGCTCAGCGCCAGTACTACATCGGTAATGTGACGGCTTACATCCGCAAGAGTTCCTCTTTCACAGGCATCGGCAACCGCACCAGCGCTCAGCGCAGCGATAGTGTGTCTCGCACCAATGCCGTTCAGCGACCATCGGGTGCGGGCAGTCGCGCTATTGCCTACGACGACTCCCTCATTCTACGCAATCTGAAGATTGTGTATCAAGGTGATCGCATACCAATTAAACCGCGTGTGATGTTCAAGAACTTCCGTTTTTGGAAGGGACGCATGTTCAATCAGAGCCGTGTAAACCAGACGCTTACCAATCTGCACAATATGAACATCTTCTCTTCTGTACGCATGTCGTTCACCCCACGCCAGAGCGTTCTTGCTGAAGACACACTCTCAAATCTTTCCTCTTTCCTCGACACCCTTGATGTCCGTCTCGATGCTACAATGGATAAGCTCATCAACGCAGAGCTCGACTTCAACATCACACAGAAGTCGAACTCACAAGTTGGCCCTCACCTCGGCATCACTTTTTCCAAGCGCAACGCCTTCCATCATGGCGAGACGCTGTCGGTAGGACTGAAGACGAGCTACGAGTGGCAAACCCTTACGCAGTACACTCCATCATCCGCTGATGGCGATATTGGTTCCAAGCGTCGCATAGATTCCTACGAGGCGGGCGTTAAGGCATCCATCTCCTATCCTTGGATTGCTTTCCCTGGCTTGAACAAGAAGGTGTACCGACTGCCAACCTCCTCAGTGTTCTCACTTGAGGTTGACCACATACGTCGCTCTGCTTACTTCCGCACCATCACGTCCGAACTGGAGGCAAAGTACGGTTTCCAAACGGGTAATTCATGGACACATGAGTTTGTTCCAATCTCCGTTGCCTATCGTAACCTGCTTGACATCTCCGACGAGATGAACAACCTGATTGCTTCCAATTCCTTCATCAAGGCGAGTATGCAGGAACAGCTCATACCAGCTATGCGCTACTCGCTCATCTACGACAACAGTTGGAAGCCTGGCAAGCGAAGCACCACGCGTTTCGAGCTGCACGTGAAGGAGGCATCTAACATCCTCAACCTTGTCAATTCCGCTCTTGGCTTTGATTACAACAAGCAAGACAAGAAGCTCCTCCAGATACCATACTCGCAGTTTCTCAAAGCGCAAGCCACGCTCAAGAACAACTTCCACCTCACCAAGTCATCCGAGATTGCCACTCGCCTTCAGCTTGGTATGGTGTGGAGCTACGGCAATTCCTTTGCCGCTCCGTACAGCGAGATGTTCTACGTGGGCGGTGCCAACAGCATCCGTGCCTTTGCCGCTCGCAGCATAGGTCCTGGACGCTTCCGCGATGTGATAGGCATAGGCTCGTACTTCTATCAGACGGGCGATTTCAAACTTGAAGCCAACGTGGAGTACCGTTTTCCAATAGTTGGCGCTTTGGCTGGTGCCCTTTTCGTAGATGCTGGCAATGTGTGGATTATGAATCCTGAGCCAGATGATGACTCTTTAACTGAATCCTCATTCTATGGCGAAGGGCTCACCCTTAAGGATTTTCCACGAGAAATAGCCCTTGGTACAGGCTTCGGCATCCGCTACGACCTCCAGTTTCTTGTACTTCGTCTCGACTGCGGCATAGCTATTCATGCTCCATACCAAACTCGCAAGCAATCCTACTACAATATCAATAAATTCTCGGATGGCATTGGCGTGCACTTCGCAGTGGGATATCCGTTCTAAGCTAATTGGTTTACATACGAATTGCGATAGTGTGAAAAAATAAGTGGAAATTGGTGATAGTTTGGATGATAATGATTATCTTTGCAAGATAAATAATGCATTGAATAAAAATGAACAAAAAAACAATATAGGATTATGAAGATAAAGGAAATACCTGTGCTTTTGCTGACGGGATATCTGGGCAGCGGAAAGACAACGCTGCTGAATAGAATACTCACTAACAAGAAAGGCATGAAGTTTGCTGTGATAGTGAATGATATTGGAGAGGTGAATATCGATGCAGAACTCGTAGAGAAGGATGGCATCGTGACTGGCAAGGACGAGAGCCTTGTGGCATTGCAGAACGGCTGCATCTGCTGTACGCTCAAGATGGACCTTGTTGAGCAACTACGCGACATCACTCGCATGAAGCGTTTTGACTACATCGTGATCGAAGCGAGCGGCATCTGCGAGCCAGCGCCAATTGCGCAGACAATCTGCTCTATTCCGGGTATGGGCGTGGAATATGTGAAGGATGGCATGGTGCGCCTCGACTGCATCGCCACGGTGGTGGATGCGTTGAGATTGAAGGATGAGTTTGAGGGCGGACTTGATTTGCTCAAGAAGGATCTGGATGAGGATGATATTGAGAATTTGGTAATCCAGCAGATTGAGTTCTGCAATATGGTGCTGCTGAATAAGGCGAGCGAGGTGACTGCTTCGGAGCTTGGCCGAATCAGGGAGATTATCCGTGCTCTTCAGCCAAAGGCAGAGATTATCGAGTGCGACTACTGCGATGTGGATTTGGATAAGTTGGTGGATACTCGCTTGTTTGACTTTGAGAAGGTGGCTACGTCAGCTACTTGGGTGCAAAAGGTGGAAGAGATTGAGGAAGAAAATGAGCATCATCATGACGATGACGATACTAATGAACACCATTGCCATCATGACCATGATGATGACCATGAACATCACCATCACGATCATGACGATGACCATAAACATCACCATCACGACCATGATGCTCATGAACATCATCATCACCATGACCATGACAATCCTGCGCATGGCGAGGAGGGACATGTGTGCGACGAACATTGCTGCTGCCATCATCACCACCATCATCATGGTGAAGGCGAGGCAGAGGAGTATGGCATTGGCACGTTTGTGTATTTTGCTCGCAAGCCATTTGACCTTGGATTGTTTGATGAGTTTGTGGCTCGCAAGTGGCCGAAGAGCATTATTCGTGCCAAGGGATTGTGCTACTTCGCTGATGAGCGTGATGTGTGCTATGTGTTTGAGCAGGCAGGCAAGCAGGTGACTCTGCGCAATGCTGGCATGTGGTATGCAACAATGCCTGAGAATGAGTTGATGATGCTTTTGGATCAGAATCCGAAAGTGAAGGCTGAGTGGGATGATGTGGTAGGTGACAGAATGCAGAAGCTGGTGTTTATCTGGCAGAAGATGGACAAGGAAGCAATCAAGACAGCACTTGACGAGTGCTTGGTAGAATGGTGATGGCAAAAGAGAAAATAGCATACGTATGCACCTCGTGCGGATATGACTCTCCGAAGTGGATAGGCAAATGCCCTGCTTGCGGCGAGTGGAACACTATGGTGGAACAGAGGTTGGGCAAGGCTAAGAAGGCTGTGCTGTCGCCGTCATCGGGTGAGTTTGGTTTGCAGGCGAGCTCAAGTCCTATCAAGATGTCGAAGATCAAGACGGAGGACGAACCGAGGATTAATTTGCTGGATGGCGAATTGAACCGCGTGCTTGGCGGAGGTCTTGTGCCAGGCTCGATGACTCTGTTGGGTGGTGAGCCGGGCATTGGCAAATCTACTCTGATTCTGCAGACGGTGCTGGGATTGAAGGATATGCGTGTGCTGTATGTGAGCGGCGAGGAGAGCGCAAGGCAACTGAAACTGAGGGCGGACAGGATTGGCGTGGAAGGAGGAGATGTGCATGTAGTGTGCGAGGCGATGATTGAGACGGTGTTTGAGCACATCAAGGCAGTGGAGCCAGAGCTGGTGGTGATAGACTCAATACAGACGATGGCTACGGAGACGGTGGAGTCGAGCCCAGGCAGCGTGAGCCAGATACGTGAGTGCGCGGCTATGGTGCTGAAGTTTGCTAAGGAGAGCAATGTACCAGTGATTATGATTGGCCACATCAATAAGGAGGGATCGATTGCAGGTCCTAAGATACTGGAGCACATGGTGGATACTGTGTTGCAGTTTGAAGGTGATCAGCATTACATGTACCGCATCGTGAGGGCGATAAAGAATCGCTTTGGATCGACTGCCGAACTTGGCATATATGAGATGGTGCACAACGGCTTGCGACCTGTGGAGAATCCTTCGGAACTGCTACTGTCGGACACGGAGGTAGGTGAGGAACTGAGCGGTGTGGCAGTGGCATGCTCGATAGAGGGGGTGCGTCCGTTGCTGATTGAGACGCAGGCGCTGGTGAGCACGGCAGCATACGGTACACCGCAGCGTTCGGCAACGGGCTTTGACCTTCGCCGACTTAATATGCTGCTGGCGGTGTTAGAGAAAAGAGTTGGATTCAAGTTGCCGCAGAAGGATGTATTTATCAACATAGCAGGTGGTATTCGCGTGACTGATCCCGCAATCGATTTGAGCGTGATTGCTGCTGTGCTGAGCAGTAATGTGGATACTGGTATTGCTCGTGACATCTGCTTTGCCGGTGAGGTGGGATTGAGCGGCGAGATACGTCCAGTGTCGCGCATTCAGCAGCGAATAGCGGAGGCAGATAAACTTGGTTTCTCGAAGATCATTGTGCCGAAGGCAAACATGAATGGGTTGGATGCTTCGAAGTTTGCGATAAGGATTGTGCCAGTGAGGAAAGTGGAGGAGGCACTGAGGGAATTGTTTGGATAAAAAAGAAGATAAATATGAATAAAGCATTTTTGTATTTCATTTGTTGTGTGTCGGCAATGGGAGGACTATTGTTTGGCTACGATTGGGTGGTGATAGGAGGCGCAAAGCCTTTCTACGAACAGTTTTTCGGTATTGGCAGTGACCCAGTGATGCAGGGTGTGGCTATGAGCACGGCGCTGGTCGGCTGTCTGATTGGTGCTATGGTGGCAGGTGCTATGGCTGACCGCTTTGGCAGGAAACCACTGCTGATATTGGCAGCTGTGCTGTTCACGGTGAGTGCTGTTGCAACAGGAAAGTTCGATGACTTTGTGCTTTTCAACGTGGCGCGATTCATAGGTGGAATAGGTATAGGTGTGGCAAGTGCGCTGTCGCCGATGTACATAGCCGAGGTAAGTCCTGCTGCGGTGCGAGGACGCATGGTGAGCATCAATCAGATGACCATCGTGCTGGGAATTTTGACAGCACAGATAGCCAATGCACTGATAGGCACTGGTGTGACGGACGAGTGGGGAAGAGAGTGGGGATGGCGATGGATGTTTTGGGCAGAGACAGTGCCTGCGGCAGCATTCCTTGTTATGGCATTTTTCATCCCAGAGTCGCCTGTATATCTGAGTTTGAAGGCTGAGAAGGCAAGTGGTGCGAAGGCTGCGGAGGCGGCGCAGAGTGGTTTGTCTCAACTGTTTTCGGCTAAGTATTCAAAGGTGCTCGTGCTTGGATTAGTCATCGCCGTGTTCCAGCAATGGTGCGGCACTAACGTAATTTTCAACTATGCAGAGGAGATTTTCCTTGGCGCAGGATTTGACGTGGATGGCATGTTCATCAACATTGTGATCACAGGCATTGCCAACGTGCTCTTTACCATCGTGGCATTGTACACCGTGGAGAAGTGGGGACGACGCACGCTGATGTTGATTGGCTCGTGCGGCTTGGCGCTCATCTATCTCACGCTTGGCACATGCTACTACTTGGAGGTGACGGGCGTGTTCATGGTGGCACTCGTGGTGGTAGCCATCTCTTGCTACGCAATGACGCTTGGCCCTATCACTTGGGTGCTACTGTCGGAGATTTTCCCAAACAAGGTGCGTGGCATTGCAATGTCTGTGTGCACTTTCGCCCTGTGGGCAGGATGCTGCACGCTTACTTACACATTCCCTATAATGAATGCTTCGCTCGGCAGCTATGGAAGTTTCTGGATATACAGCGGCATCTGTGCGGCGGCATTCGTGTATTTGATGAAAGCGTGTCCGGAGACGAAGGGCAAGTCGTTTGAAGAGATAGAAGAGTCTTTTAATTAAAAAAAGAATAGAATCATGGTTAAAGCTTGGAAAGAACAAGTAGTGATCCCTACCTACGAGGTAGGCAAGCCAGAGAAGAATCCTATATTCCTTGAGAAGCGTGTGTATCAAGGCAGCAGTGGCGTGGTGTATCCATACCCCGTGATAGAGAGCATGGCGGACGAGCCAGTGCCTCATGCTTGGAATGCTGTGTATCTGGAGAACGAATACATAAAGGTGATGATACTGCCCGAGCTGGGTGGCAGGGTGCAGATGGCATACGACAAGGTGAGGGAGCGTCACTTCGTGTACTACAACAGTGTGGTGAAACCCGCACTCGTCGGTTTGTTGGGGCCTTGGATCAGTGGCGGCATAGAGTTCAACTGGCCGCAGCACCACCGTCCGAGCACCTACATGCCCGTGGATTGCACCATCGTGGAGAATGAGGATGAGTCGGTGACGGTGTGGATAAATGAGCATGAGCGAATGTTTGCCCAAAAGGGTATGGCAGGTTTCACGCTGCGCCCTGGTCATGCTTACCTTGAGATTGAAGGCAAGGTGAGCAATCAGTCGAACCTGCCACAGACTTTTCTGTGGTGGGCAAATCCTGCAGTGAAGGTGAATGATGAGTATCGCTCCATCTTCCCGCCAGACATAAATGCGGTGTTCGACCATGGCAAGCGCGCAGTGAGCTCATTTCCTATCGCCACAGGCACGTACTACAAGATGGATTATTCAGCTGGCGTGGACATCGCCAACTACAAGAACATAAAGGTGCCGACATCGTATATGGCAGTCAATTCGAAGTTCAACTTCGAGGGCGGCTATGAGAACGACACGAAGGGCGGCATGCTGCACGTGGCCAGCAACCACTACTCGCCAGGTAAGAAGCAGTGGACATGGGGCAATGGCGACTTCGGTAGGGCGTGGGACAGAAACCTCACCGATGAGGATGGCCCATACATCGAGTTGATGGCTGGCGTTTACACAGAGAACCAACCTGACTTCACATGGCTCATGCCGTGCGAGGAGAAGCGCTTCAAGCAGTACTTCATGCCTTACTGCAATATGGCTAACGTGAAGAATGCAAGCAAGGATCTGGTGATGAATGTGGAGGCGAAGAATGGTGGCATGGAGGTGTCGGTGTATGGCACGAGCGAGAGGAATGTGAGGGTAAGGTGCGGCAAGGAAGAGAAGCTAATCACCGCTTCGCCAAAGGGTGTTGTGAGCATTCATTTCAATGCTGGCATCGATCAATCCGTGTTCATTCTCGACACATCGGCAACGCCTCGCAATGGATGCACACTGCTTGCTTATGTGCCAGAACCTGATGGCATACGCCAGATACCAGATGCTGCTGAGGCGGCTCTCACGCCAGAGGACACGAAGACGAACGAGCAGCTATACTTGACAGGGCTCCATCTGGAGCAGTACCGCCATGCCACATGGTCGGCGCTCGACTACTATGACGAAGCTCTGCGCCGTGATCCAAAGGATGTGCGCTGCAACAATCAGAAAGGATTGTGGCTGATGCGTCGCGGACGATTTGCGGAGGCATTGCCATACTTCGAGCTTGCGGTGAAAGTGCTGCAGAAGAGGAACCCTAATCCATACTGGGGCGAACCGCTGTATAATCTTGCCTTGTGCAATGAGTATCTCGGTAATGTGGCGACAGCGTACAAGTGGTTCTGGAAGGCAACATGGAATGCTGGCTGGGCTTGTGCATCGTACCTGCATTGTGCAATGATCAGCATGAGCGAGTGTCGGTTTGAGGATGCTCTCGACGAAGCAGAACGCGCAGTGGAATTTGGCAGCCACAACCATCGTGCCGTGGCTGTGAAGGCGGCTGCGCTGCGCATGCTGGGCAGAGAGAATGAGGCGTTGGCTGTGATAGAGGCAGAGGAGGCGCACGACCATTTCAACTATGCGTGCATGTATGAAAAATATCTTCTTACGGCAGACGAGGACGTGCTTGAGAACATGAAGCAGCTGATGCGACAGAGTGATTTCAATTACGACTCGCTTGCTCTGCACTACAAGGCAATGGGAATGAAGAAACAAGCATACGATATCTGGAATATTGCCAATACTGAGGGTGCTATGACTGCGATGAGTCGTTTCCATCAGGATGCATGCGCTGACGCTGCAGTGGAGATGAGCGAGGGCGAAACGTGCGAGATGGGTATCTTCTTCCCTAACAGATTGGAGGACATTCCGGTGCTCATTTGGCATACGGAGAATACGAAGAGTGCACGCGCTCCTTATCTGCTCGGCTGTTTGTACTACGACAAGCGTCAGTACGATCTGGCAAAGAAGTACTGGGAACTCTCATGCCAGCGCAACCCATCTCTGCCTGCCGTGCATCGCAATCTGGCTCTGCTGTATTACAATAAGGAAAACGACGCTGAGCGTGCACTTGTATCGATGGAGATGGCATTTACGCTCGACCAGACAGATGCGCGCATCTTTATGGAACTTGATCAGTTGTACAAAAAGTTGGAGCATCCTTTCGCTGTGCGTCTGCAGAACTATGAGGCAATGCCAGAACTGATCTTGCAGCGCGACGACCTTGTGCTGGAGCATGCTACGCTGCTCAATCAGGTCGGTCGCTACGAAGATGCCAAGGCGGTGATAGATAATAGAATATTCCATCCGTGGGAAGGTGGGGAAGGAAAGGTGAGCGGTCAGTATCAGCTGTCGCGCTTGGAACTGGCAAAGAGAGATCTCACTCGTCCGGGTGCAATCCGATTGCTGGAGGAGTGCTTGTCGTTCCCTCATAATCTGGGCGAGGGCAAGTTGTATGGTGCTCAAGATAATGACTTCTACTACTACCTCGGCGAGGCATACCACTTGCAGGGTAATGATGTGAAGGCGCGCGAGATGTGGATGATGGGCACAGAAGGTCCTACAGAACCTGCTGCAGCACTCTACTACAACGATGCTAAGCCAGAGAAGATATACTTTGCGGCTCTGTGCTACCGCGCTCTCGGCGAGGAGGACAAGGCACGCGGCTTGTTCTATAAACTGAGGAACTATGGCGAGCAGCACTACTACGACAATGTGACAATGGATTACTTTGCTGTATCGCTGCCCGACTTGCTCGTGTGGGACGAAGATCTCAATGTGCGCAACCGCCGCCATTGCGAGAACATGATCGCTTTGGGCACGAAGGGTTTGGAAAACGTGGATTGAGGAAGTGTTAAAAACAGGGATTGGCTATGCCAATCCCTGTTTTTGAATGGTTGCTGTTTTATTACGTGTGCAGTGCTTTTTTTTGATTTGTGCTGTTATTTGTGCACTGCATAAATAGCTGATTAGTTGCAGATTAATGACTTTGTGTACAAAGATGTGTAAGAAAATTTTGTGTATTTAGATTTTTTTGTGTAATTTTGCAGCCGAAAACAACACTATCGACACATTTTCTGAATTTAGTTTGAATTATGGCAGTTTCGAAGACAAGAGCCTTGCTGCTGGATGTTGCTCGTCAACTCTTTGCAAAGAATGGCTTTGAGAATACAACGATGAATGATATAGCTGTGGCAGCCAACAAGGGTCGCCGCACACTCTATACGTATTTTGACAGCAAGGACGAGATTTACTATGCCGTGATTCAAACAGAGCTTGAGCGCCTATATCAGCGTATGGAAGAGGTGGCGAGAAAGAGCATCTCGCCTGAGGAAAAGATGGTGCAGTTGATCTTCGCTCATCTGGAGGTAGTGAAGGAAGCAGTGTACAGAAACGGCAACCTTCGTGCTGAGTTCTTCCGCGATGTGTGGAAGGTGGAGGCGGTGAGGAAGACGTTTGACAAGAACGAGATAAGCCTTTTTCGCCGCATCATGAACGAGGGCAACGACAAGGGTGTGTTCGACGTGAGGAACGTACGCCTGATGGCAGAGATTGCTCACTACTGCCTGAAAGGATGCGAAGTGCCTTTCATTTTTGGACGGTATGCGGCTCAGAATGCAGAGGAGCTGTATCCGTATGTGAGAAGAATGGTGCTGAAGCAGTTAGGAAAGAATTTCAATAATTAATCATAAAATATATTTTCAATATGGGACTTTTAACAGGTAAGACAGCACTCATCACAGGTGCTGCACGTGGCATCGGCAAGGCTGTTGCTATCAAGTTTGCTCAGGAAGGCGCTAACATCGCATTCACTGACCTCGTACTTAATGACGATATGGCTGCTGGCCTTGAGGCTACTCGCAAGGAGATTGAGGCTCTTGGTGTAAAGTGCAACGCATACGCAGGCAATGCTGCAGATTTCGCAGAGACAGAAGCTGTAGTTAACAAGATTAAGGAAGATTTCGGCTCTATCGACGTACTCGTCAACAACGCTGGCATCACAAAGGATGGTCTTATGCTCCGCATGACTGAGGCTCAGTGGGACGCAGTTCTCAACGTGAACCTTAAGTCTGCATTCAACTTCATCCACGCTTGTGCTCCTATCATGCTTCGTCAGCGCAGCGGCTCTATCATCAACATGTCTTCAGTTGTAGGTGTTCATGGCAACGCTGGCCAGTGCAACTATTCTGCTTCAAAGGCTGGTATGATTGGTCTTGCAAAGTCTATCGCTCAGGAACTCGGTCCTAAGGGTGTACGTGCAAACGCAGTTGCTCCAGGCTTCATCGAGACAGTTATGACAGCTCAGCTCCCTGAGGAGGTTCGCAAGGGCTGGATGTCTAAGATTCCACTCCGTCGTGGTGGTCAGGTAGAGGACATTGCAAACGTATGTCTCTTCCTCGCTTCTGATATGTCAAGCTACGTAAGCGGTCAGGTTATTCAGATCGACGGTGGCATGAACATGTAATATGCAAGTCGTTTACGAAGATAATCACATCATCATTGTTTCGAAGAACTCGAGCGAGATTGTGCAGGGCGACAAGACCGGCGACACTCCGCTCAGCGAAACAGTGAAGCAATACATCAAGGAAGCGTATGCCAAGCCAGGCAACGTCTTCCTTGGTGTTGTTCATCGTCTCGATCGTCCTGTCAGCGGACTCGTGCTCTTTGCCCGTACCAGCAAGGCGTTGCCTCGACTCAACGCAATGTTTGCCAATGGTGAGGTACATAAGAAATATTGGGCAATAGTGAAGAACCGCCCTCCGCAGGATGAAGGCACTCTGGTGCATTGGCTTGTTCGCAACGAGAAGCAGAACAAATCGTATGCCTACGACAAGGAGGTGCCGCGCTCAAAGAAAGCGATACTGGAATACAAGCTAATTGCGCGTGGTGACAATTACAATCTTCTGGAGGTGGATCTGAAGACGGGGCGTCACCATCAGATTCGCTGCCAGCTTGCCAAGATGGGGTGTCCTATAAAGGGCGATTTGAAGTATGGTGCCAAGCGTAGCAATCCGGATGGCAGCATTTCGCTGCTCAGCCACAGCATGGAGTTCGTGCATCCAGTGAGCAAGCAGAAGATTTCTGTCACAGCTCCGCTGCCTGAGGATAATCTCTGGCAGAGTTTGACAAGGACAATAAGATAAGTGATTCTTGCTTTGGAACATTATCGGTGATTAATGTCGAACAGCAAGTTATTTCTCTGATTTGCTTAAGTAATACAGTACATTTGATTTTTCACGTTTCATCACATTTCTGCATACGCTGATGAAACGTTCTTTTGTTATTGAGCGATACCCCTCAATCTCATGCTCTGACAGTTCTGCACCGCCAAGCATCTCGTAGAAGGCAAGCTGTGCGGCAAGCTTGTTGCGCTTGAGACGTTCCTTCATGAAGTTTGTCTCAAACTTGTTCTTCACCTTCTCCAGCTCATTATCGCTGATACCGTTCTGGCACAGGTCGTCAATCTCTCTCCAAATGGCAGCCTCTGCTTCTTCTATGCTCACGCCTTCCACTGGCGAGCCTACGATGCACAGCTGTCCCGGATCGAGTTTTGGGATGATGAATGCGTCTATCTCGGTGAAGATATGCTGCTCCTCCACCAGATGGCGGTTGAGGCGGCACGAACGTCCGATGCTGAGTATGTCGGATATCATGTCGCAGCAGTGGAAGTCGGGATGCTGCACGCCTACGATGGGGAAGGACATGTAGATGACGTTGCTTGGCACATCGCGTTTCACAGTCATACGCCTTTGTTGCGTCTGCTCTGGCTCTTGGGGGATAGGCGTGGCATCGATGTTTCTTCGTGGCACTTGTCCGAACCATTTCTCTGTCAGGCGCACTGTTTCTTCAAAACTGATATTTCCCACCACAGAGAGGATGGCATTGTTGGGAGCGTAGAATCGGAAGAAGAAGTCTTTGACTTCATCCATCGTTACGTTGGCGATGTGGTCGAGCTTCAAGCCGATGGTTGGCCAGCGGTAGGGGTGCACTTTGTAGGCGAGTGCCGACATGAGGTGCTGCAGGTCGCCGTAGGGTGGGGTGATGTAGTGCTGCTTGAATTCTTCCATCACAACCTTACGCTGCACTTCAAGGCTCTCGTCGGTGAAGGCGAGGGAGAGCATACGGTCGCTTTCAAGCCAGAATCCAGTCTCTACGTTGACGGCAGGTACGGTGAGGTAGTAGTTGGTGTAGTCGCTTGTGGTGAAGGCGTTGTTGTCGCCAGATGCCAGTTGTAGGGGCATGTCGTAGTTGGGAATGTTGATGCTGCCCTCAAACATCAGGTGCTCGAACAGATGCGCAAAGCCTGTGTGCTCTGCATCCTCGTTTCTGCTGCCCACTTTGTAGAGGATGTTGAGTGTCACCATCTGCGTTGTCTTATCCTCGACATGCACTATCCTCAATCCGTTGTCTATTGTATGCTTGTTGATCTTCATTTCAATCTCTAACCTCTAACCATTTACATTAATTTACTCCACCACGTATGCCTTTTTTATCCTTATCTCTGCCAATGGCACATCAGCACTGTTTGTCTTCACTTTCTGTATTGTCTCCACGGTTTTCATGCCTTCCACCACTTCGCCAAACACGGTGTACTCATTGTCGAGCCAGGGTGCGCCGCCATAGATTTTGTAGGCTTTGCGCAGCTCTTTTGAGAAGGTGATAGGTGGGTTCTCGGAGATTTCGTACTTGGCTTCGTCCTGCAACTTTTCCAGCTTGTCGCTCAGCGCATTGGTGTTTCTTGCTGCGCGCAGTGCATCGAGTTCTTCTTTGTGCTCCATCTGCTTCTTCATGAAGAGGGCTTCTGCTTCGCGCTGCTCGCGGGCACTTTCATAGCCGTTCATATCGTCCTCACTGCATGTCTTGCCCGTGACGATGTAGAACTGGTATTTGTCGCTCTCTCTCTTTGGATTCTCGTCATCAGCATCGCGTGCCGCGGCGAGCATTCCTCGCTTGTTGAAGTGAGTAGGGAATACGATTTCGGCAGGAATGCGCTCAGGTATAGTGTCGCCTTCGGCATCGAGCGGCACTTCATATCCTTCGGGACGTGTCTTCGGATCGCCAGTCTGAACCATGAAGTTGCGTATGACGCGATGGAAGGTGACGCCGGTGTACATGCCCGAGTTGACGTTGGCAATGAAGTTGTCGCGGTGACCTGGGGTGTCATTGTACAGTTTCACACGTATTTCGCCAGCAGTGGTTTCAAACACCACCTCTGTCTCATTGTCTCCATTCTGGCTGTTGCAACCTACGCACACGAGGCAGCAAGCCCATAGCAATATTGAAAAGAATCGTCTCATGTTGTTTTGTTTATTGTGTCGCAAATTTACGCCAAATAACTGACACGACCAAATGGCATAAACAAAAAATAGTGAAATCCTCGCGGACTTCACTATTTTTCGTTGTTCTGAAAACAATCTAATACCTTAATAAAACCAAAACCTAATTTTTGTGTTTGCTAATCTTTACCTTAATACTAATACCTTAACTAACCATTTTTGACATGCAAAAGTGTTATTTCCTTAACACGATGCAAAGTTACGCACTCTTTAACTTTTGGCAATATTTTGTATGAAGAAAATAAAAAAAACTCCGCATTTGTTGATGTAAATCAAACACTGTGTGGGCACACAATATAAAAACGTTCTTTTGTGTGCCCACACAGCGAGTTTTTGGATGGTTCGAGAAATGTTGGTGTGGATTTGGAGAATAAGTGCTTTTTTACTAACTTTGCAGCCAGTTTCGCATAATTATAAATAATGTGTGGATGGCTGGCAGCATTTTGGCGTTGGCAGCATTAGATTTTTCCCAGATAAGAAGACACTAAAATGATAACAGTAGATAACTTGGCCGTTGAGTTTGGCGGCACGACACTTTTTAAGGACATTTCCTTCCAGATAAACGAGAAGGACAGGATTGCGCTGATGGGCAAAAACGGAGCGGGCAAATCTACTTTGCTCAAGATTCTTGCCGGCGAGCGACAGGCATCGCGCGGCACGGTGAGTGCACCGAAGGATTGCGTGATTGCGTATCTGCCTCAGCACTTGATGACGGAGGATGGTCGCACCGTGTTTGACGAGACGGCACAGGCATTTGCGCATCTGAAGGAGACGGAGAAAGAGATAGATGCGATAAACGATGAATTGGCTACGCGTACTGACTATGAGAGTGATGAGTATATGGCACTGATTGAGAAGGTGAGCGCACTGTCGGAAAAGTTCTACGCAATTGATATGACTCACTTCGAAGAGGATGTAGAGAAGACGTTGCTTGGTCTTGGTTTTGATCGTAGCGACTTCGATCGACCTACGAGTGAGTTTTCTGGCGGTTGGCGAATGCGCATTGAGCTTGCCAAGCTATTGTTGAAGAATCCTGACGTGCTTTTGCTCGACGAGCCAACCAACCATCTCGACATAGAATCCATACAGTGGCTGGAGGATTTCATCACCAACTCGAGCAAAGCGGTTGTGGTGATCAGTCACGACCGCAAGTTCGTGGACAGCATCACCACTCGCACCATCGAAGTGACGATGGGGCGCATCTACGATTACAAGGCTTCGTACTCTCACTACCTTGAGCTTCGTAAGGAGCGCCGCGAGCAACAGCAGAAGCAGTATGAGGAGCAACAGAAGATGATTCAGGAGACTAAGGATTTCATCGAGCGATTCAAGGGAACGTACAGCAAGACGTTCCAGGTGCAGAGCCGCGTGAAGATGCTGGAGAAGCTTGAATTGATTGAGGTGGACGAGGAGGATACGAGTTCTTTGCGACTGAAGTTCCCGCCTTCGCCTCGCTCCGGCCAGTATCCTGTCATTGCGGATGGTGTGGGAAAGAGCTTTGACAGAGTGATTTTCCAGAATGCGTCGTTCACTATCGAGCGTGGTGAGAAGGTGGCATTCGTAGGCAGGAATGGCGAGGGTAAATCCACGCTGGTGAAGTGCATAATGGGTGAACTGGAGCATGAGGGCAACTTGCAGCTTGGACATAATGTGCAGATTGGCTATTTCGCTCAGAACCAGGCTTCACTGCTTGATGGCGAATTGACAGTGTTCCAGACGATTGATGATGTTGCCAAGGGCGAGATTCGCAACAAGATTCGCGACTTGCTTGGAGCATTCATGTTTGGCGGCGAGGAGAGCACAAAGAAGGTGAAGGTGCTCTCGGGAGGCGAGCGCACTCGTCTTGCCATTCTCAAGCTGCTTCTTGAACCTGTCAACCTCCTCATTCTCGACGAACCAACCAACCATCTCGATTTGAAGACAAAAGATGTGCTGAAGCAGGCACTCAAGGATTTTGACGGTACGCTCATCGTGGTGAGTCACGACCGCGACTTCCTCGATGGCCTTGTGTCGAAAGTGTATGAGTTCGGTCACCAGCGAGTGAAAGAGCATCTATGTGGCATATACGAGTTTCTTGCGACGAAGAAACTGGAGAACTTGCAGGAGCTGGAGCGCAAGACGAAATAAAAAAGAGCGGAAAAGGACGCAAAACAGCACTATTTTAATCTTCTAAATTAGTTTTTTCCCTTTTCCCTTTCCTCTTTTCACTTTTTTTCCTACCTTTGCACTCACAATCAGGCTGCCGGAATGGTGGAATGGTAGACACGAGGGACTTAAAATCCCTTGGGCATTGCGCCCGTGCGGGTTCGAGCCCCGCTTCCGGTACTGAAGAAAAAAGCACCTAAACAACTGAAAGAAGTTTGTTTAGGTGCTTTTTTTGTTTTTTTTTGTGGTGGAGAGTTTGCTTGTGATTTATTGTTCTTGCTGCTCGGATGGGGGAGGCAGTGAGATGAGGATCTGGATGACCTCAGAGTAATTCTTTTTACCTGATGACACTTTGTTGCTTTTGAGGAACAGGTCGTAGATTGTGTCTTGGAGGTCATTCAGGATGGGTGAGTGGAGGGCTGCCCAATGCTCCTGTGTGTGCATGAGGTCGCTCATCACTTCGGGACGAAGAGTGGACATCCAGTCATTGTAGTCGGATTCAGGTAGGAAGTTGCGGGCATTGCGAATCACATGGCTGACGATGCCCTTATAACCACTGTAGCGAATGGCTGCATCTTGCGATGAGACGCATGCATGGTATGCCCACCAGTTGGCTTCGGCTTCGCTGCTGATGCCTAAGAGGTGTGAGTACTCATGCGCATAGACGAAAGGGTAGTCGAATGGCAAAACATCGGCATTGATGAATGATTCTGAAAATAGCGGTGCCATGAATCCTTGCACGCCAACAGCAGAATAGAAACGACTGAAAGTCATGACTTTCGGATGCTGGTAGCTTTGAGGGGACGACAATCCGTATGTGGATGGAATAGCACTGTAGAATGCTTTGACCTCTGCTTCCAATCGCTGGCGATCAGCGAGAATGTCTGCTGTCCATGCATCGTTTATCTCTTCTGCAAATGTATGGATGAAACTGCGGAATGCACTGTCGTTGTATTCTGTCATCTGGGTGGAGGTGCGAGCAAAGATGCTGCTACGCGAGTAGTTGTTGCACCAGCTGATGTAAAACCACACATAAGTCCACAGCAATATGGTGAGTTCATATCTCACGCATCTCTTCCAGTTGTATCGCTTGCGAAGGCATAATGCCATAGCGATGATGGCGCTTGCTATGATTGCAGTGATGGCAAGGTCTTGGAACGAGATTGGCGCGACAGAAGAGATGAGGGATAGTGAGCCTGAGATGGCAGGGTATAAATACAAAGAATATGCATCCGCCAGTGGAGTGCATATTCTGCAAGTTGCGATGAATAGTAAGAGAAGGATGCCTATCGCGGTGCTTATCTTGTATGCTTTGCTCATTACCTTCTGTTGTTGTTTGGGTTATTTAGCTGCATAGGTGGCGGAAGAAGAGGCACCATCTGGTCGTTGGCGAAGCTGTGCTCAAAGCTGATGCCGAATGTGGCTTTGTCTGTGCACTTCCATGTGAGGGCGGCACCGATAGCCGATGTCTTGTCGAACAGAGGGCCGAAATCCTGTCTGTCAGAACTAAGCGATGGTATGTTGTGAATGCCGTACATAGTGGCATCGAGGCGGTCGTTTATCTTGTAGTTGAGCATTCCCTGTATGCGAGTGTTGAAAATGTCATTGTTCCACATTCGGAATCGCGACACGTCACCACCGATGGCATACGACAGGCGGTCGTTGATGGGTTGCGCGTAGAGCAATGAGATGTCAGTGAAGAATGAGCCGCCCTTGAACGGGTTGTTTCTGCCGAATCCTACTATCACGCCTGCTTCTATCTCTGCATTGAGACCTTGGTGAAGGTTCCACATGCCGCCACCGCCTCCGAATGGCATCCATGGCTTCCACATGGTGAAGAGAGTTGGAGCTTCTCCTGTCCACTCCATGTTGCGTATGTGGCGAGGGATGGAGAGGGTGTCGGTGGGTGAAGCAATGACTGTCGCTGGTGCATTGAACTGCTCATTCGCAGATTGCGGTTTCACGGCCTCGCTGTTTGGATTGCCATCGCTTGTGCCATTGACGATTGCTTTGCCATTCTCGGTCTGAGCATGGCAAATCGTTGCTGCGGATAGTAATATGGTCAGGGCAATCTTTCTCATCGCGTATCTTTAATTTGTTGAGGCAAATTTACGACAAAAACATCTCACGTCAAATAAAAAAGATTTCTTTTTCTTTCTATTTGACAATTATTCACTAAATTTGCAATCGTTAACAGCAATACTAACTCCAAAAAGAAATAGTTATGGCAAAAGAATACATAGTGCTTAGCCGTCAGGATTCTGTGGCAAGAAACGGTTCCCCATTCGTGAACCTGAAGATTGCGAATGCGGAAGGCAACGAGAATGTGTGCGTTTTTGATGTGCAGAAGACAGGCGGTCCTAAGGTGGGGCAATTGGTCACATTTATGAATATGCGCGACTATCAAGGCAAGAAATCTGCTAATAACCTCGACATGGTAGTCGGTTCTTTCCCTGCAGAAGAACATCCTCTTTATGCGCTTATACCTCGCCCTATCAAGCGTGAGCTATGGGATGAATGCATAGAGAAGCTTATCGGCTATTGCTCTGACGAAGTCTTGATTGAATTCATTAAAAAGCATGCAAATGAGCTTTTCCCAAAATACAGCAAATACCCTGCTGCGACATCAGTTCATCACGCATTCCCAGGAGGATTGCTCAATCACACCTATCAGATGCTTCGCCTTCTTGAAGGTCTCTATCCTGTATATCCTTACCCTGACGATATCAAAGTTGAGCGCATCATTGTCGGCATTCTTTTCCACGACTGGGGTAAGCTGGCTGAGTACAATATTGAAGGTGAATGCCAAGAGCAGATGTATCTTCTTGGGCATATTTACATGTCAGCAAACTACCTCAACAATCTTCTTCGTGAAATCGGAATCGACAAGCGCGAGATAAACTTCATCGTTCATTGCGTTCTTGCTCATCATGGTCAGATGGAATACGGCAGCCCTGTCCTTCCATGCATCCCAGAGGCTCAGATTATCAATTATCTTGACAACATCTCTGCCAAGGCAGATGTGTTCAACACCACAGGCAATATGGAGAAAGCCTTTGCCCTTGGCACTACAGTTGTGAAGTAGGGGCTAGTACACCAGTATCATACAAACCTTCTCAGCCAAGGTTCATTCGCACCTTATGAATGCGCTTATTCACACGGCACGAATGATGTTATTCACGCGATGTGAATACAGGTATTCTCTTCGTGTGAATAATTGTATTCACAGGAAGAGTTGTTTCCGAATGTCAGAACAATTCATTTTTTGATGTTGTGAAGACAACAAGCTAATGGTCATAACATCCAGCAAAAATGAATTCACACGAAAACTCTTCACTCTTCATCAATGGCTTGTAAACAGATGAATTATAGCGTGTTGAGTGTGTGAAGAGTGCTTTTTCACTCTTCACACACTCTTCACACACTCTTCACACATGTAATGTTTACATTATCAATCGTTTACACCACATTTGTGAAGAGTGAAGAGTGTTTTTAATTTCCTCGCAGTTGTGGCGAATCTGGCAAACCTTGAAGAAAGGTCAATCCAGAGGTGGTCATTACTGCATATAGCATTGACGGAAGTAACATGAATCATACTTGTGTGGTAAGAGTACATCCAACTTCAATGCACGATTCATCAGTTTGTGTGGGCGATGTCTTGTGCAAGGCTTCGGGAAAGATATGCGTACGAAAAAAGCCAGCGAGGATGAGTTCCCTTGCTGGCTTTTTGTGATATATGTGTATGATTACCAAATCTTCACGCGCTTCTCTGGAGCAACATACATTGGATCATTCTCAGTGATGCCGAATGCGTCGTACCACATGTCGATGAGTGGGAGAGCGCCATTCACGCGCCACTCGCCGAGAGAGTGAGGGTCCATCGTTGTGAGGCGGCGGATTTCTGCCTCAGTGATGTTCTGAGCCCAAACGCCAGCGTATGCGAGGAAGAAACGCTGCTCTGGAGTGAAGCCATCCTTTACAGGAAGAGGATTGTTCTTTGTTGCGTTCTTGAATGCAGCGTAAGCGAACTTGATGCCGCCGTGGTCGCCGAGGTTCTCGCCACAGCAAAGGTCACCGTTTCCGTTGAGGTCAGGAAGCACCTTGATAGCAGAGAAGAAGTCCTTGATCACCTGTGCGCGCTCCTTATACTTTTCGCCATCGCCAGCAGCCCACCAGTCGCGGAAGTTGCCGTCCTTGTCGAACTGACGGCCCTGATCGTCAAAGCCGTGGCTCATCTCGTGACCAATCACCACGCCGATAGCGCCATAGTTGAATGCGTCGTCAGCATCCATGTCGAAGAATGGGTACTGGAGGATACCTGCAGGGAAGCAGATTTCGTTTGTTGTTGGGTTGTAGTATGCGTTCACTGTCTGTGGAGTCATGTGCCACTCGTTGCGATCCACTGGCTTCTTCCACCTGCGCTCTACCATGTCCTTCTGTGCCCACTTGCTCACTTCCTTCATGTTCTCATAAAGAGACTTTGCAGGGTCGATTGTGAGAGCTGAGTAGTCGCGCCACTCGTTAGGATAGCCAATCTTCACATAGAAAGCATCGAGCTTCTCATGAGCAGCCTTCTTTGTCTCAGCGCTCATCCACTCCTGTGCGTCGATGCGCTCGCCCAGGGCAATCTGAAGATTCTTCACCATCTGCTCCATGCGAGCTTTGTTTGCTGCTGGGAAATACTTCTCGCAGTACATCTTGCCTACAGCCTCGCCGAGGATGCCATTCACAGAGTTAACGCTGCGCTTCCAGCGAGGCTGCTGCTGCTGAGCGCCTGTCATGATGTGGCTGTGGAAGTCAAATTCCTCTTCATACACCTTGTCGCCGAGCATTGAACCAGCCGATTCAATGATTCCCCATTGGAAATAGTGCTTGAGAATCTCGATTGGAGTGTCTTCCCACACCTTGAGTGCTTCCTTGATAGCCTCTGGCTGACCAACGCAGATCACGTCAATGTCTTTGATGCCCATAGTGTCGAAGTAAGTCTTCCAGTCATATCCCTTGTATTCTGCTGTGAACTCAGCGAAAGTCATCTTGTTGTAGTTGCTTGCAGGATCGCGAAGAGCAACATTGTCGCGGCCAGCCTTTGCCATGCGAGTCTCTACATAGAGCACGCTCTCCATCTTCTTGTAAGCATCGGCAGGAGAATCGCCAGCAAGGACAAACATATTTGTCACGTGCTTCTTGTATGCTTCAAGAATCTTCTTATTTGCCTCGTCAGTCTTCACATAGTAGTCGCGCTGGATGTGGTAGCCACCCTGACCGATCTCAAGGATATTCTCTGTGCTCGACATCATGTCAGCACCTACTCCTGAGCCCCAGAGCTCGCCGAAGCTGATGCCCTCAGCATTCATCTTGTTGATGAGAGCCTTCAGTTCTGCAGCATCCTTCACGTTAGCCACACGCTTGAGGTCTGCCTGAATTGGCTTCACGCCATCTTTGTTCTGACGAACAGAATCCATGCGCATTGAGTAAAGGTCGCCAATCTTCTGACCGAGCGAGCCCTTCTGCTGAGGTTTAGCTGCAAGCTCCTCAATGATTTCGCGGATGCGCTTGTTGTTTTCCTCGCCCACAGTATTGAACGAGCCGAATCGTGCATACTCAGGGCTGAGTGGGTTTGCCTTGCGCCAGCCTCCACAAGCATACTCGTAGAAGTCTGTGCCTGGCTTTGCATTCTTGTTCATGTTTTCAAGCTTGATGCCAATGCTCTGAGCACTTGCACTTGCCGAAACTGCCATTGCAATCATTGTAAAAAAGTGTTTTGCCTTCATCTTTATAAGTTAGCTTTTTTATTATTCGTGTGCAAAGTTAGGCATAAAAAATGAATTCAAGACCATCATGATTACATTATTTAAAATAAAACACCTAACTTTGCGACATGAAATATCTATTCGTTTTTACTTTAGCGCTTTCAGCGGCAATCGCTACGTTTGCCCAGAATGTTGAATACACCAAGGAGGACTCAACCCTCGTGGTGAAGCTTCTGCGCGAAGCCGTCACAAAGCGTGGCGACGAGCACCCTATGCTCTATTTCGGCAAAAAGTTCATCGGCGTTCCATACGTTGCCCACACCTTAGAGAATGGCGACAAGGAGCACCTCATTGTCAATCTTCACGAACTGGATTGCACCACATTCGTCGAGACCGTTGTTGCGCTCAGTCTTTGTGACAAGGAGAATGCCCGCACCTTCAAGGACTATTGCCGCAACCTCACTCTCATCCGCTATCGCGATGGCAAGATGACGGACTACACCTCTCGCCTTCACTACTTCACATGGTGGGGCGAAAACAACGAACAGAAAGGCATAGTGAAAGAGGTAGTTCCCGCTCCAGCCAAGGGCAGCAGCGACTGGGGAGCATTCACCTCTGTGCAAACCATCAACATAAACTACATGACTCAGCACCCTGCCAGCTACAAGCAGCTCAAGGCTCACCCAGAGTTTGTGCCCATCATAAAGAGGTATGAAGATGCAAGCAAGGGGGCAAAGTATCGCTACATTCCAAAGGCAAACGTAGGTTGGTCGCAGAAGTCCTCACTCGGCATTGTGCACAGCGGCGACATCATCGCCATGCTGACCAGCAAGTCCGGGCTCGACACAAGCCACATAGGCATTGCGGTGTGGCAAAACAACAAGCTCCACCTTCTCAACGCATCATACGTGTATAAGAAAGTGGTGCTCGATACAAAGACCTTCTACGACTATCAGCAAGTGCAGAAATCTCAGACAGGAATAAGAGTGTTCAGGCTTCTTTAGCTCCTTTCTTCTGGCTGCCCCTCATTTTTATAGTCCTATGCTCTCGCAATACGGAACGGAGTATTCTTTGATGAACTTCAAAAAGACCTCAGCGCTGTGCTTCTGGCAAGTGTCCTTCATCCAGTGAGCATAACTCTGCACTGGCATCTCAAGTCCTTCTATTTCTTTGGCAACGAGCGTAGGGCGGTCGCCTACGGTGCGAGTAGGGAGGAATGTGATGAAATTCGTGTCCTGCACAAGGTTGAGCGCAGCAGTCGGCTCGTTCACCACTGCTCTGATATTCAGTTTGTCAATATCCACATCCAGATACTTGCGCACGGTTGAGAACAGGCGCGCGCCTGTTTCTGGCATCACGATGCTGTAGTTCATCAAGTCGGCAAACGACACTTTCTCCTTGTTTGCCAGCGGATGCGTGCTGCGCATCACTGCACGCAGATGGAACGTGAGCACGGGTTCTGAATCGATGTTCTCGTCCTTGTTGGCTGTGTTGATGGAGAAGGCGAGATCCAGCTGATGGTTAACCAGCATTCGGTTCAGCTCAGAGGTTGGTAGATAGAAAAGATTGAGGCGCACATTCGGGTACTGCTTCAGCATGATGACCGCCGCCTGGCGCACGTATGGCTCAATGAAATGGCTCATGCCGATGTTGAGCTGGCCGCACAGCATGCCGCGCAGGTTGCTGATGTGCTCGTGACATTCATTAAAACTCTTCAGTGCCTGACGAGCCAATGGCAAAAGCTCTTCGCCACTCTCTGTCATCACTACCTTGTGCGGATTGCGCAAGAAAAGAGTTGTTCCGAGTTCGTCTTCCAGAGACTTGATCTGCTGCGAGATAGCGCTCTGCGAAAGAAAACAGCGGCGTGACGCTTCTGAGAAACTGCCAGTTTCTGCCACGCTGACAAAGTACTTCAGTTGTCGAATTTCCATAAGCCAAATAGATTTATGTTAGTATTATATTTTGTTTGTGCGACAAAGGTAGGGCATTTTCTGTTAAGTAACAATAATAATCATTTAATTGTTTCAAACGATCGTATAAGTTTTTCTAATCAGTATCCTTCCCTCGCAAAAGAATGACCTATACAGACGCTTCTGTCAGGTCATTCGACACACAATAATTTATTACAAAGAAAATGACGAAAAAAAGTATTTATTACTTATTGAGAACGTAAGTTGTTTTCTGTTTTGTGGCGGCAAAGTTACGAGCAAAAGCAATAGTTTTGCACTTTTTTCTACTCAACAATTTTATAGTACATTTACAATTACTTATCATTATGCTTGCCTGAATGGCATATTTTTCATAATTTTGCAATCGAATAACTAACATCTGAATAAAACTGCTAATTTATGAATATGAGAAACTTTACCGTAGCAGCGCTTATGTCGCTATTTGCGATGGGCGCAAGCGCACAAAAATATGTAGTGACAAACCAGCAGTGCCAAACTATCGATGGTTTTGGCGCCAGCGATGCCTGGAGCTTCTGGCAGATAGGCGAGTGGGCAGATACGCTACAAACCAAAGTGGCTGACTGGCTCTTCTCTTGCGAAGACGATGCCAACGGCAATCCGAAAGGCATAGGCTTGAGTATATGGCGATTCAATGCTGGAGCAGGCAGCGCAGAGCAAGGTGATTCGGCACAGATCAACCGCGACACGCGCACCTATCGCTTCGAACGACAGACAGGACAGCGCCGTTTCCTCAAGCATGCCAAAGAGAGGGGAGTGCCAACATTCCTCGCTTTCTACAACACTCCGCCTGTGCACCTCACGAAGAATGGTCTTGGCACCAACACAGGTCGTGGCGGCACATACAACCTTCGCGAGGATGCCTACGACGACTTTGCCCGCTATGCTGCCGACATGGTTCAGGCGGCTGAGCGCGAGGATGGCATACACTTCGACTACCTTTGCCCGGTCAACGAACCTGACGGTCACTGGAACTGGACAGGGCCTAAGCAGGAAGGCACTCCAGCCACAAACCGTGAGAT
Organism: Bacteroidaceae bacterium; assembly: GCA_045600665.1. Classification (GTDB taxonomy): domain Bacteria; phylum Bacteroidota; class Bacteroidia; order Bacteroidales; family Bacteroidaceae; genus Minthosoma. The sequence goes on along the minus strand of JAZRYI010000011.1, from coordinate 26,594 downwards.
TGCTCGCATCACTCGCGAGATGAGCAAGGAATTCCTGAATCGCGGTATTAGCACCAAGCTCCTCGTCAATGAGTCGAGCGATTACCGTTGCATGTTTGAAACTCATCAAACCACATGGGAACGTGGCTACGAGATACAGGCATTCTGGAATCCTGATTCCACCGACACATACGTTGGCAACCTTCCCAATATCGCTCATGTGATGGCTGGTCACTCATATTGGACAAACACTCCTGTCCTCTCTCCGTCCGATCCAAACTATGCAACCGAAGGACTTTATGGCTACCGCAAGCGTATTGCTGATGAACTGAAGAAAGTGGGCACGGAGTTTTGGATGACAGAGCTCTGCATCATGGGCAACGACGAAGAGATACACGGTGGTGGCGGTTTCGACTTCACGATGGAGGTTGCGCTCTATGTGGCTCGCACCATGCACTACGACCTCACCGTGGCTAATGCTCGTTCGTGGCAATGGTGGCGTGCTGCAGGCGGCAACTATAAGGATGGGCTCATCCGCATGTATGTGAAGGGTGAACGCACAGGGCGTCGCGGTACTGCACCTGTGGCTGACAACTTTGTTCGCGACAGTAAGCTGATGTGGGTGATGGGCAACTTCAGCCGCTTCGTTCGCCCTGGTGCTGTGCGTCTTGATGTTCAAGGCGAAATGACTCACGACGGCATCATGATGTCTGCCTACAAGAATACGGATGGCACCACTGCGATAGTTGCAATCAACTACAGCAAAGAGGACAAAAACATTCAACTCGCTTCAGGCAAAGCAAAGACAGCCGTAGCTTACCGCACATCCGATGCAGAGGACGAGAACCTCAAGAACCTTGGTTTGGTAAAACTTAAGAATGCTCTGCTCCCAGCGCGTTCCGTAACAACGTATATAATAAAATGAAAGATTCAGTAATTGTCGTGTCGGGTGGAATGGACTCCATCACGATGCTCTACGAATACAAAGACAGCATAGCCTTAGGCATTTCCTTCGACTATGGCAGCAACCATAATGCAAACGAGATTCCGCTTGCCAAGATGCATTGTGAACGCTTAGGGATAAAGCACATCACTATTCCTCTCGCCTTTATGGGCCAGTATTTCAAGTCGTCTCTGCTTGAGGGCGGCGACGCCATTCCTGAAGGGCACTACACTGCTGAGAATATGGCAAGCACAGTCGTTCCTTTCCGCAACGGCATCATGCTCTCCATCGCTTGTGGCATGGCTGAGAGCTATGGATTGACACGAGTGCTGATTGCCAATCATGGAGGCGACCACACCATCTATCCCGACTGCCGTCCTGAGTTCATCAATGCTATGAGCGAGGCGATGACGCAAGGCACAGACACAAAGGTTGAAATCTTTGCGCCCTACACCAACATCACAAAGTCTGAGATTGCCCGTCATGGCAAAGCGCTTGGCATCGACTATAGCGAAACATGGTCGTGCTACAAAGGCGGTACGAAGCATTGCGGCAAGTGTGGCACCTGCGTGGAGCGCAAGGAAGCACTGTTGGAAGCTGGCATCGTTGACACAACTGAATACGAAGGATAATCCTTTTGTTTTATATATGAGCCTTGACTTCAAGAAGAACGTAACGCAGATATTCTGCATTGTTAGCGCAGTTCTCTATGCCATTTCATGTTGCATGAGAACAGGCATTGGCGTGGAGACGGGAAGTGAGAACCTGCCAGGTTGGACATGTGTTGCATTTGGATTCTTAACGATTATAATGCCTCCATACATCCCTTGCTGGTTGTCTAACTTCATGTACTACTATGCGTTGGCATTGACTTTCAAGGAAAAGAAACTTGACCGTGCTTTCAAGTACGCAGGGATAGCATTTGTCGTTACAGCCGTTTACATTGTGGTGAACCTTTTCATGGAGAAGAAGGAATGCAGGCATCCAAACTATGCTTGCTACATCTGGTCGCTGAGCTACTTTGTTTTGCTATGGGGCATAATGCGCCAGAAACTGCTTAATAGCGAGTTCTTCCGTTCGTGGACAACAGCCCTTCACATCTTTGGTGGCATCGTGTCGCTGGCTCTTCTTTTTGGTCTCTTCCATGTGAATGCAAAGTTTGAAGCGTTTGCTGGCACGCCTATCGACCCTCGTTTCGAACAGTATCGCAAGAATGACAAAGGCGTTTATTTCACATGGACAGCGAAGCATCCATATCCATATTATCTAAAAGACGTGAATGTGGACGCCTTCGTTGTGCTCAGCAAAGACTTTGCCAAGGACGACAAACATGCCTGGAATCATGATGATTTGATGACTCGTGTTGATCCAGCAACATTCTATGTTGGCGAGACAGGCATTCCAAAGGATGCGAAGCATGTGTATTGGTGGTATCGCGATGGACATGGTTTTGCTGAGTATCGCCCGATAGAGGATGATATTGATGTTGCTTCTGCGGAGTATTTCATTAAGGATGAGGGTGGCAGTAGTTTGAATGAGTTCGACGTTGATTGGATTCGCGACTCAAAGCGCACATACTATTGCGGTCGCATGACAGAAGCAGATCCTCTCACTCTTAAGGAAGTGGGATGGGGATGGTATGCTGACCACCGCAACTTGTATTGGCAATATGACGGCTTCAAGAAGATTGACTCTCTTCGCACCAAGCCAGAGAATCTCAATCCTTTCAGCAGCGGCTATCTGCGAAACGGCAACAGCATTATCTATAAGGACAGCATCCTTTTTTCCGACATCAAAATCACTCGTTTCGAAAGTCCTAATTTCCTTTTCTGCATTATCAACGACATGCTCTTCGAAGGCCCTGAACAGATACTCAAAGGGCGCATCAATGTGGACAAGCTCCGTGTGTTCGATTACGGCATCTTTGCCGACGACAAGCATGTGTACTGTGGCAAATACCTCCTCAAGGGCGTAGATGCCGCTACATTTGAACAAGAGGGAAAGTTTGGTGCAAAGTTCCGCGACAAGAATCGTGAATACATCTACAATCCGCGCGCGGAAATAGGCGAATGGCCTTTTGTGGTCCAGAAGAAGCAATAAAGCTGTCGAGATTTTACATGCGAGAAAATGTGAGCATATCTATCACTATGTCACTTTTCGATACTAAATAGATGTATATCATAAAATAATAAAGTGACGGATAGGGTGACTGACAAGTGATGAAGTGACAGATTGTGCTACGCTATCTGTCACTTTTGTGCAGTAGGGGGGCGTTTCTCTCTTGCAAAACAAGCGTACAGTCTTTTTTCTGTCTTTAAGTGCTTATATATTATTTCTTTTGTGTATCTTTGCCCCGAAAAGAAATTCAAAACAAATGGAAGGAACGCCACGCACTCCAGAAAGCGACAGAATACAGTTTGCTGTCATTGCAATAGAAACTGCCGCAGTGAAAATGGGAATATCAACTGCAGAACTCACTGAGCGATTGCAGAAGCAAGGGCTTATAGAAGGTCGTCTGATCAAGTTCTACGACACTCTGCACACGCAGAGCGCCGACTATGTTGCTGATGATATTATTGAAACTTTAAAGAATTGGGAAGCTGATGAGGAATGAAATATTGTATCATGCATCTACTGTGAAAGTTGAAGCACCTCTCACTAATGTGTGGCGTGTAGAGTTGGATTTTGGTCCTGGATTCCATATGACCAACGTTAGGCAGCAAGCAGAGAACTGGGCAAAAACTCTTGCTGGAAGAAAGAAGCATGCGCAAGCAATTGTGAATATTTACCAATTTGACGAATCTGATTTCATAAATAATGACTACCGCATTCTAAAATTTGAAGAGTATTCCATAGAATGGCTCGATTTCATTGCTGCAAGCAGAAAAGGTAAAAGTCCATGGAAAGACCTTGATTGGATAGAAGGTGGAATCGCTAACGACAGTGTCATTTCGACTGTAGATGCATACGTTGATGGATTCATCACTGCAGAACAAGCACTGGACAAACTCATAAAAGAAGAATGCGTCACCAAGTTTGCATTTCACGTCAAGAAATAATAGATAAGTATCTTACATTCATTGAGGCAAAAATCATATAAACGAAATAGAAATGAAAGACTATATTTTTAACCGAAAAGTTACACGCATCATCATGCAACTTGCTGAGACGCTTGACATTTCTCCTGTTCGTGCTCTCGTCATCTTCTACAGCACAGAGACGAGTCGCATTCTGCATGACCAAAGCCTCGGTTTGCATTTGATGTCAGACACTTATATCGTGAATGATGTGATAGCGGAGCTGAGAGGAAGATAGTTTTTTCTATATCGCGCCATAATGATTGCACAGTTATCGCAAGCGATGAATCCGGCGCAAATGATGGTGATTAATTCATTTGCTACGGTTACATCTCCATAGGAAGAGGAAGAGCTCAGAGAACTTCTTTTAGATTTCTATAATAGGAAATTGCAGAAGGAGATGGAACGATTATGGGATGAAGGTGTTCTTGACCAAAACAAATTGGACGAGTTACGCACAGAACATTTCAGTACACAATATTTATTTATGAGAGATGTTTGAGATGGAAATTTGTTCTTTTTGGAATTTCGTTCAGAAGTATATTTGAAACAAAATAGCAAGTTCTCATGGGTGGTTGAGAACTTGCTATATATTTGATGAATAGGATATTTTACGTGTGGTAATACATCAATGACATATTACTTGTTGATGTTTATCTCTATTCTTTGTCCGCCATTATCAGATGATGGGGTTGGAACTTGTCTTTGTGCATTTTTATACTTGCCTGGGAATCCATATACTGTTACTCGTAGGACTTGTTTGCCATCTTCAAAATGCGTGTATTGAGGAGATACTATTTTTGCGCATTTATATTTGATTGTTGCTTCAACCAATGCAAGACGGCAGGCTTGCTCTATTGTTTTGCCTTGTAGCTTCAAGCGTCCTTCGGAGGTGGAGTAGTCGATGGTGTACTCAATGCTTTTGTCGGAAATGATGAGGTCGGCATCGTTGATACTGTTGATTTTTGTGTATGGATCAAGAGTTGGATCAGAACCATACCAACCACTGCTGGGAGTGCTGCTTGGTAACGATGACGAGCATGAAGTAAACAATAAAAATAAAAGAGTTGATGCTAATGTGAGTAATGTATTCTTCTTCATGATTATAGTATGAATTTAGAAGCCAAAATGGAAACCAAGTCCTAAAGTTTGCTGACGAGTGATATCGTCTTTCATGATGTTTACATCTGCAGTAAAACTTGTGTTATTACCAAGTTTGAACTCTTGTTGGAAGATTGAAGCGGATTGAATCATGTGACTTTTTGCCTGTTTAATCTTGTGGTTGCCGCATGCGATTAATGCGGTTCCTCCGATAAGTCCTGCGCCCATCATGCACATGCCTAATATCATTCCTTCACCTCCGATAGTTTCGTCATATTTCGCGCCATCCCATTCACCATCTAGCAACAACGTTAGTGACAAAACTCCACCAACAACAAGTGCGCTACCTCCTAACCAACCTGCGTTTCTCATCTTCTTTCCCTTCTTTAATTCTTTCTCCCATTTCTTATATTCCACATTGTATCCACTCGTTCTCCACATCTTCAACAATTCCTCATCACTAACTCTTTGTCCTGTTGGTTCGTCAACTTCCTCAAAAGAAACCTTTTGTTCTTCCTGAACAGTTTGCTGATTGTTGTTAGGGGTGTAGCTTGATCCATTTGGATAGTTGATTCGTAGCACTTCACTTGAAGATATTGTATATGTTGGCCCGCTCTGATTGTCGTGCGTCTTATACTTTATCTGCGTGTCTGATACTTCCAACACTTTGCTTAATATTGTGCTTCCATCTTTCTTTACGATAACATCTTGTGCCATTGCTATCATTGACACACAAAGACAAAGCAATATAGAAAATAGTTTCTTCATATATATAAAAAGAATGAGGCACGAACATATCCGAAACTCATTCTCATTACGGGCACCGCCAAGCGCCTTGACAACAAACAAGCACGAATAGCCCACGCCCCAAACGGGACATGAGGCTTATCGCAATCCTGTTCTCGTTGTCTGAAATTGGCGGTTTCGTAATGAGAGAACACGAGCGAAAGCTCAATGTATATTTTATTTATGTATCGGACAGCACGCGCGAGTTAATAATTTGTTTCATTTCTCTGTGGAGCACTACGCTTCGGCATAGCAATCTCCTATGGACTCTGCGTCGCTGTTACTTTAGTTTACTTTCTGTTTCTTATTATTCCTTTCTTTGTTTAGAGGTTAATAATCTCTTCATTGTGTAGCTATGCTTCATGGGCATACTTAGCATAATCTCCAAGAATCTGTTCGATGTGAATCACTTCTGGGCATGAATCCCATGTGACTCCCCCACCCATCAAATACCATTCCGAACGTTCTTTTACTGGCACTTTCTTGATGCTTGGGAATGCTGATATTGGCATAATGATGGAACGTCCGTCTTTCAAGTCAACCTGAAATTTACCCCTTTTAGGGAAAGTCAATGATTTAATCTCAGGTTTTACATTCCAAAATCCTTCAACAGTAAACATATTCTTATTTTTTTATTTTAATTATTCGTATATTTTTCCCTTCCTTGAAATTCTTCCATTGAGCTAACAGCTTTTCTCTGTATTTGCTCGCTAATTCTAATACTTCTTTTGTTTGTGAATCCGTCAAATCCCCTTGTTTTGCCAACTCAACTGTGGGTTCTATCCATATCTTGCAAAAGTTCGCTGTGCCTTTCTTGCCGATATGAACATGCGCCCTGTTTTCATTGAAGTCTTTGTTGTAGAACAGGAATGTCCAAATTATTTTAGAAGTTATGTATAGAAGAACTTTAGGCATAAGACAAGTGTTTTTATAATCCCTTTCATTTATAACGAAGTGATTGTTTAGTATGCAAATATACAACAATTTTGCTTTTCGTCAATAGTAAAAGAACAAAAAAACAACCATGAAGGAACAAATCGGACACTTGTAAAACAAATGAGCGAGTGTTTGCTGATGAAAATGGGCAAATGCAAGAATACACTAACTGAATCTGAAACTATGTTCACTATCTGCCAAAGCAGCTCAGCGAGGCAGAGCTGGAGGAGAATCTCAAGGCTATCATTGCAGAAGTTGGAGCATCATCGCCACAGGATATGGGCAAGGTGGTGGGAGTTGCTACAAAGAAGTTGGCTGGACTTGCAGAAGGTAGAGCTATCAGTGCATGTGTGAAGAAACTTTTAGGATAAAGGAGAAAAATAACACCCAAAACAGCAATTTATCTATCAAAAGTTTTGAAGATTGCGGAAAAAGCGTTACTTTTGCACAAAATTCATAAGAATATGACAACATTGGCAAACATTATTATTAGCATTCTCGCACTACGACTTAGTCAGGTCGCAGTGAGAAGGGTGTGTGTATATAATAAATAATGTGTATGCCGAAAACAATATAAACCTTTCTCACTGCAAAGTGGGGAAGGTTTTTTTAGTTACTTAGACAATAATAAAAATACTACATATATGGCAGATAGACTTTTCATTTTCGACACCACGCTCCGCGATGGCGAGCAGGTGCCTGGATGCCAGCTCAACACAGTTGAGAAGATTCAGGTGGCAAAGCAGCTCGAAATGCTCGGAGTGGATGTTATCGAGGCAGGTTTCCCTGTTTCGAGTCCTGGCGATTTCAACAGCGTGGTTGAAATCTCGAAGGCTGTGACTTGGCCTACTATTTGCGCACTGACTCGCGCAGTGCAGAAAGACATCGACGTAGCAGCTGAGGCTCTTCAGTATGCTAAGCATAAGCGTATTCACACAGGCATTGGCACTTCGCCTTCGCACATCAAGTATAAGTTCAACTCTACTCCAGAGGAGATCATTGAGCGTGCTGTGGCAGCGGTGAAGTATGCTAAGCGCTATGTGGAGGACGTGGAGTTCTACGCAGAGGACGCTGGTCGCACCGACAACGAATATCTCGCTCGTGTCATCGATGCTGTAACAAAGGCTGGTGCAACAGTGTGTAACATCCCTGACACAACAGGCTTCCGAGTTCCTAACGAATATCAGGAGAAGATCGCTTACCTCTACGAGCATGTTGACGCTTTCGCAGCAGGCAAGTCAATACTCTCTACTCACTGTCACAACGACCTCGGCATGGCTACAGCCAACACCGTAGCAGGCGTGCTTGGCGGTGCTCGTCAGGTGGAGGTTACTATCAATGGTATCGGTGAGCGTGCTGGCAACACTTCGCTCGAAGAGGTTGCAATGATCTTCAAGCTCCACCCTGAGTACAACATCGAGACAAACATCAACACAACAAAGATCTATCCTACATCTCGCATGATTTCATCCCTCATGAACATGCCAGTTCAGCCAAACAAGGCTATCGTGGGCAAGAACGCATTTGCTCACTCATCAGGCATTCATCAGGACGGTGTGCTCAAGAATTCAGAGACTTACGAGATTATGGATCCAAAGGATGTGGGAATCGAAGAAGCATCAATCGTGCTCACTGCTCGCTCAGGTCGTGCTGCACTCAAGTACCGCCTCCACATCAATGGCGTGGATGTTGATGGCGAGAAGCTCGACAAGATCTATGCAGACTTCCTTGCTCTTGCCGACAAGAAGAAGGAACTCACCGACGACGACATCCTCGTGCTTGCAGGTGCAGAGCGCACAGAGGGCAAGAACATCAAGCTCGACTATCTGCAGGTCACTACAGGCAAGGGCGTTCGCTCCGTTGCTTCTATCGGTCTCGACATTGCTGGCGAGAAGTTCGAGGCAGCATCAAGTGGCAATGGCCCTGTGGATGCAGCTATCAATGCTCTCAAGACCATCATCAAGCGTCAGATGACTCTCAAGGAGTTCACTATCCAGGCTATCAGCAAGGGTTCTGACGACCTTGGCAAGGTTCACATGCAGGTAGAGTATGACAGCCACATCTACTATGGTTTCGGTGCAAATACCGACATCGTGACAGCATCTGTTGAGGCTTATATTGACGCAATTAACAAGTTTAAGTAAATACCTTGCGAACGAAAGTGAGCAAGAGAAAAGAATATTATGGGTAAGACTTTATTCGACAAAATTTGGGACGCTCACGTTGTTCAGAACGTGGAGGACGGTCCTACACAATTATACATTGACAGATTGTTTGCTCATGAGGTGACATCGCCTCAGGCATTCGACACATTGAGAGACAAAGGCATCAAGGTGTTCCGCCCTGATCACGTCTATGCAATGCCTGACCACAACACACCTTCTGACCAGCAGGAGAGAATTGACGATCCTGTAGGCAGCACTCAGGTGGAAACTCTCGCAAAGAACTGCGCTGAGTTTGGCATCACTCATTTTGCTATGGGCACAAAGGACAACGGCATCATCCACGTTGTTGGTCCTGAGAAAGCTCTCTCGCTTCCTGGCATGACAATCGTGTGCGGTGACTCTCACACATCTACTCACGGTGCTGTAGGTGCAATCGCTATGGGTATCGGCACAAGTGAGGTTGCTCAGGTGCTTGCATCTCAATGCATCCTTCAGAGCAAGCCAAAGACTATGCGCATCAACATCGAAGGCACTCTCCCTGAGAAGACAACTGCCAAGGACGTGGCTCTCTACATCATGGCACAGATGACAACTTCGGGTGCTACAGGCTATGCTGTTGAGTATGCAGGTTCTGCTATTCGCAACATGAGCATGGAAGGTCGCCTCACACTCTCCAACCTCTCTATCGAGATGGGCTCACGTGCAGGTCTCATCGCACCAGACGAAATCACATTCGCATACCTCAAGGGTCGTGAGTACGCTCCAAAGGGCGAGGCTTGGGACAAGGCTGTAGAGGAATGGAAGAAGCTCAAGAGCGACGACGACGCTGTGTTCGACAAGGAAGTGACTTACAAGGCTGAGGACATCGCTCCTCGCATCACATACGGCACAAACCCAGGCGCTGGCATCGCTATCGACGAGTGCATCCCAACAACAGAAGGTATGTCAGAGTCGGAGAAGGAACAGTTCCTCGGAATGCTCGACTACATGCAGTTCCAGCCAGGTCAGAAGCTTGAAGGCACACCTGTTGACTACTGCTTCCTCGGCGCTTGCACCAACGGACGCATCGAGGACTTCCGTGCATTCGCATCAGTAGTGAAGGGCAAGAAGAAGGCTGACAGCGTAGTGGCATGGATTGTTCCTGGCTCTTGGCTTGTTCGTCAGCAAATCATCGACGAAGGCATCGACAAGATCCTTGAAGAGGCAGGTTTCGAGCTCCGTCTTCCTTCATGCTCAGCTTGTTTGGCAATGAATCCAGACAAGGTGCCGGCAGGCAAGCTCGCTATCTCTACAAGCAACCGCAACTTCGTAGGTCGTCAGGGACCAGGTGCTCGCACCATTCTCGCTTCGCCTCTCGTAGTGGCTGCAAGCGCAATTACCGGAGTAGTAACTGACCCACGTAAACTGTAAAAACAATGGCTAAGGAAAAATTCGACATCATACAGTCAACTTGCATTCCTATTGCAATTGACAACAACAATACAGACAATATCATTCCAGCACGCTTCTTGGCGTTCACCACTCGTGACCCAAAGTTCTATGGCGATGCATTCATGCACGATATCCGCTACAATGCTGATGGCACTCCCGTTGCCGACTTCGTAATGAACCAGGCTCCATTCAACGAGCTCCCTTCAAAGGGCAAGCGCGAAATCGTCATCGGCGGTCAGAACTGGGGCTCAGGCTCTTCGCGCGAGCATGCCGCTTGGGCAATTGCAGGCTACGGCATTCGTGTGGTAATCTCTAACTCTTTTGCTGATATCCACCGCAACAACCTCCTCAACTGCTTCGTGCTCCCAGTCATCGTTTCACGCGAGTTCCAGCTGGAGCTCTTCGACACAGTGGCAAAGAATCCTAACGCAGAGGTGAAGGTTGACGTGCCAAACCAGACTGTCACAAATGTCACTACTGGCAACAGCGAGCACTTCGACATCAACTCATACAAGAAGTATTGTCTGATGAACGCTTACGACGACATCGACTTCCTGCTCTCAAACACAGACAAGATTGAGACTTACGAAGGTAAGTAATGGTTAAAGGTTAATGGTTATAGGTTAAAGAAATAATACTTTGCTAATGGTAAGTGTTTTATTAACAACACTATAATTTCTTTAACCTTTAACCTTTAACCTATAAACTTTACCAATATGAATATAGAGATAATGGACACGACACTTCGTGATGGTGAACAAACCAACGGAGTGTCGTTCGTTCCCCACGAAAAGCTGCTCATAGCGCGCATGCTGCTTCAGGAGGTCAATGTTGACCGCATCGAGGTGGCAAGTGCGCGCGTGTCGGATGGCGAGAAAGAAGCGGTGAAGAACATCTGCCGCTGGGCTCGTCAAGCAGGAAAGCTGGAGAGGGTGGAAGTGCTTGGATTCGTTGATGGCAAGACCTCTCTCACCTGGATTGCCGACTGCGGATGTGTGAATATCAACCTCCTGTGCAAAGGCAGTGAGAAGCATTGCAAATATCAGCTCAAGAAGACTCTCGACGAGCACATCAGCGACATCAAGAAGAGCCTTGCTTATGCTACCGAACTGGGTATCAGCGTAAACGTCTATCTTGAGGACTGGTCGAACGGCATGAAGGACTCGCCTGACTACGTCTTCGCCTTCGTCGATGCTCTGCGCGACAGTGGCATTAAGCGCTTCATGCTGCCTGACACTCTCGGCATACTCAACCCAATGCAGACGCTCGACTTCATGGGACAGATGACAAGTCGCTACCCGGAACTGCACTTCGACTTCCATGCCCACAACGACTACGACCTTGCCACAGCCAATGTTCTTGCTGCTGTCGGTGCAGGTTGCAAGGGTGTTCATACCGCAGTGAACGGTCTCGGAGAGCGTGCTGGCAATGCCCCACTCTCAAGTGTGCAGGCAATTCTCAAAGACCACTTTAACGCTACAACAAACATTCAGGAAGACAAACTTGGCTCAGTGAGCAGCATGGTTGAGAGTCTTGCTGGCATAGCCATACCACCAAACAAGCCAATCATTGGCGAGAGCGTGTTCACTCAGGTGGCAGGCGTTCATGCCGATGGCGACAACAAGAACAACCTCTATTGCAACGACCTTCTCCCAGAGCGATTCGGCAGAAAGCGTGAGTATGCCCTTGGCAAGAACTCTGGCAAAGCAAATATTCTCAAGAACCTTGAGGAACTTGGCCTTGAACTCACGCCAGAGCAGACTCGTCGTGTCACAAACCGCATCATCGAACTTGGCGACAAGAAGCAACTCGTCACTCAGGAAGACCTGCCATACATCGTTGCCGATGTACTCAAGCACTCAGCACCTGACGACAAAGTAAAGCTTCTTTCCTACATGGTCAGCACAGCCTATGGCTTGAAACCAATGGCATCTGTCAAGCTCCAGGTAGAAGATCAAATCTACGAAGAATCCGCTATGGGTGACGGTATGTACGATGCCTTCGTGCGTGCTGTTCGCCACATCTACAAGCGCACCCTCGGTCGCGAGTTCCCTTGGCTCACCAACTACGTGGTCAGCATCCCACCAGGCGGTCGCACCGATGCCCTCGTACAGACTAGCATCTCATGGACCTATCACGACAAGGCATACCGCACTCGCGCCCTCGATGCCGACCAAACGGAAGCAGCAATAAAAGCAACTATCAAGATGCTGAATATCATCGAGAACGAGTAACCTCAACACCCGTGATGATGCCTCGTCCGTGAGTGCCGATATACACTCGTCCGTACTCTTGCATATCACCTATGATGTGAAGCACCTTGCCAAACTGATGCAAGTCATCGTTGATGCGCACCCATGACCTTGCTTCGTCGTCAGAGCGGAAGAAGCCGTATTGACCATCAATCGTGCCGATAAGATAAAGGGTTGGGTAGTTGCTGCCATTCTCTTTCGCTGCTCCAAGACCGAAACCAATTATGTTCCGTACATGGTTCATCTGCTTGCAATCAACTGTTTCACCCACTTGGCAGCGATACAAACCATCGTAGGCTGCCAGCCAAAGCTCTCCATCGTGTCCAGGCACAGCATACACGCGATCCTGACCGCCACGGTTGTCGCCTCGGTCTTCCCTTTGGTTAGCACGATTTCCAGTTGTCAGATGCAAGTTCAGTTTCTTTGCTTCAAACGTTTTGCCAGCATCATTGCTGACATACAGCATATTGCCCCGCACATCTACAGCGTAGAAGTGCTGGGCATTTTCTTTATCTGCCACAACCTTGATTCCTATTGGCAATCCCACGCACTTTGTCCACGTCTTGCCCTTGTCTGTGGTGTAGTACGCATCTCGGCGCTCTGGCGTCCATATCCAAGTCTTGCCATCGCTTGCCATTGCCACATGTCCATGCTCCGCACCCTTCTCTGGCGCAGTGTCGCAGCCTTTCCATGTCTTGCCACCGTCTTCCGAATATGAGATAGGAGGAACATCCTTCAAGTGATTGAAAATCACTCCTGCGCGCAGCATCAGTTCTGGTCTGTGCCATGCACCAGTCACAGCGTCTGTGTTGCCAAAGTCAGGTGTATGGTGAGCACCTGTAGGCGAAGGATTGTTGAGGTCAAAATGCGTGTAGCCGCCATAGTCGCCCACGCCCGAAAGAAGATGTGCGCCTGCCGGTGGAGCATAAAGCTCAAGCGGCACTGTTTCCTCGATGCCTTTCGACACAATGCTCCACACAATTGGCTCACCTTCTTTTTCTGCATCGCTTAGGTTGAAAGTTTCCCAGCCACCAAATCCCGTAGTGAACATAGCGTGATCGGAGTTGAAAGGGTCAATCTCAATGTCAAACATCCAGTGCAGAGGCGCCATCTTTGTGTATGGTGCAAGCGTATGATCGTATTTATATCCGTGCGTGAATAGCGGAGTCCAGCTCTTGCCAGCATTCGTGGAACGGAATATCTCATCTGAGCTATACCCACGTTTGCTGCCTAAATAGTGAGTGCTCACTATCACATGCTGCGGATTTCTTCTGTCCACTGCCACTGCAGCATAGCCAAAGCTTGCTTTCTCACCCTTTGGAATGCTGATTGGTGACACGTCTTGCCAAGTCTTCTTCACAGTGTTGTATTTCCATACAGCACCATCCGTCATTTGTGATGGCCCGGGACTATCAGCGTAGGTGATGTATAGGTTTCCATCGCCAGCCAGTACCATGTGAGTAGGGCGCAAAGCAGTTGGCTGCCCATTCACTGCCTCCCAGCTCTCGCCAGCATCATGACTCACGAATACGCTTTCCCTGTCTCTCAGCGACACAGCCACATAGATGTCGCTCGGCACTGTGCTTTTCGCTTTCTTTGCCTTGTTATTGCTTTTCGCAAACACCACAGCGATGATGCCGCTGCCACGGTTGAAGTAACTGCGCCGATCCGATGGATCCACCTGTTCCTGCACATCAGGAAAACTGTTCACTCTTTCCCAGTTTGCTCCGCCATCCTTGCTTCTCCACAACCCATCTTGCCTTGTTCCGAAATAAATAATGTCGGGATTGTCAGGATCCACCATCATTCGCTCTCCATTGCCTCTGCCATTCTCGTTGCCTCCCATCGCTATAGGCACATCTGTGCGCTGAAATGTCTTGCCCCCATCAGCAGATCGCAGGATGCTGCCTTGCTGATGAGTGTAGGTGCCGCAAGCCATATACACGCGGTTAGCATCGCTTGGATCCAGCGCAATGCTCTCCACGCCTTGCAGGTTGCTCTCTTGATTCGACACCCAGTCGAGCAGCGGAATCCATTGTTTCTGGCTTTCCTCCCAACGGTATGCACCACCCATGTCAGTACGGCAATAGCGCACGTTTGGAGTATTAGGGTGGCAGATGAAGCCGTCCACGAAACCTCCGCCAACGATTGGCACGTTCTTCCATTCGTAGTTGGCTGTTGGCATAGCAGCAGGATTCTGCGCAGCTATGTTATGCGATGCAAAAGTGAGTGCTATGGATAGTAGAAATAAGTTAGTTCTCATTGCAATATTTATTTTTCAAACAATGTAATAGGTGTTCTTTATGTGCAAATATACTCGTTTTTAGTAAATAATCAATGTTTTTCCAATTAAAATAATTACTTTTGCACTGTGATTGGCCATTTGGTATCAATGACAAAGAAAAAAACAGAATTAATACTAATACAAAAAACAAGAATATGACAAAAAAGCTTATCCTCGCATCCATGCTTATGGGCGGTCTTTGTGTGCTGAGCGCAAATGCTGGCGAGCGCAAGGTGGTGAAAGTCACTACTCCTGCTTCTTCTGCCGATGATACAGAAGGTAATGATTACTACATCTACAACGCTGCAGGCCAGCTCATCTGGATTCAATCAACTGCCAACAGTTCTCGCTCAGTGTTTGAGTATAACGATAAAGGACAGGCTGTGAAGAAAACGACTCTAAGCTGGGTGCCAGCCGACAGAGCCTACAAGGAATTGAACACAGAGACTTATGAATATAGCGCTGATGGCAATGTAGCGAGAATGGAGCAGTATAGGAATGTTGGTACAGCATACCAATCTCACTACGTATGGACATATTCTGACTACGAAAACGGTGTGGCAAAGTCTGCTCACATGGAGGATATTCGTGCTACTGTCACTTACCAGTACGACTACAAGACCATGCTTGAGTATGACGCATCCAACCGTCTGCTAAAGAAGACAACAGAAGAGTATGACTACGACTATCCTGATGATGGCTTTTATGCATACGAGAGTTATGAGTACACTTATCAGGACAATGGAGACATTAACACTGAGACTCAAAAGACTTACAACTACGACTACGAGAAAGTAAGGAAAAGCGTTGTCTATTCTTACACATACTCTGACCTCGACGCATCCTTTGCACCTTCAGGACTTAAGGCTCAGATCAATGGATCTTCCATAGCCTTGTCGTGGGATGCCGTAGCTGGTGCTGAGCAATATGTTGTCACCTACGACCAAGAGCACACTATTGTTTCTGGCACATCCTTCACAGCATCCGACATCGCATTGGGCGAACATCTCTTCACTGTTCAGTCAATCATGAATGGCGAGGAGAAAAACGCAGCTGATCCAGTGTCGGCAACGATTGCAGATCCTGGCAAATTGCCTGCAGAAAATCTGGCTGCAAGCGAATGCAAGAAGGTGGAAGAGACAACTGAAGAGGGCGCAGACGTCACATTCTTCGTCATCCCTCTCTCATGGACAATTCCTGCAGGTCATTCCGACATCAAAGGCATACGCGTGTATTATGGAAACGAATACGTTTCTGTCGAAAGCAAGACCGCTACTTCATACGATTTGAAACTCTACGAGTGGCAGGTCCGCAACACAGATGCTGAAGGAGTTTACACCGATGGCAAATCTATCGATATTGCTGTTGTTCTCGTCTATGGCTCAGGTGAGGCTGAGAAATCAAACATTGTCTCTGTCAATCCATACAACGAGGTCAATGGAATAGAAAACGGTATAGCAGCTCCTGTCATCGCAGCTCCGTCATCTGCCCTCTTCAATCTCTCAGGTCAGCGCATTGATGCTTCTGCCAAGGGCATTGTAATCCAGAATGGCAAGAAGATGCTTGTTCGATAAAAACGGATAAACGCAAATGAGAAAAACGTTCACAATCGCAGCTCTCTTGTGTGCAGCCATGTTGCCACTGGGAAGTTCAAGCGTGGCTGTGGCTCAAAACCTGAAGAGTGCCTCTCTTCAGAAAGGCTACATCTACGGCTCAGTGCTCGACGAGAATGGAGAACCTCTTCCCGGAGCAAAGATCACCATAAGAATGAAAGGAGGATTGGAATCCTTATCTGCCACCGACGACAATGGCAATTTCTCCTTTGCCGTTAAGGGCAACGAGGAGAGAGTGTATGCCTCGTTCGTGGGATACGAGGAGAGCCAGCAATTCATCAAGGAAGGCAAGACGAAGTATGTGTTCAGATTGAGACCCGACGACAAACAGCTTGATGAAGTGGTTGTGACTGGCTATCAAACAATTGATAAACGCAAATTGACCAGTGCCATCACGAGCATCACAGCCGATGACCTCGATTATAAAGGCGCCTTGACAGTGGATCAGATGCTGGAAGGCAAGGTGGCAGGCTTGCTCACCCTCACTTCGAGCGCAACTCCTGGCGCCCAGACATCAATGCGATTGCGTGGCTCGACTACCTTCACAGGAAGCCGCGAACCGCTGTGGGTGATTGACGGAATGATCTATGAAGACCCTGTGCCTTTGTCTGCTGATGACATCAACTCCTTAGACAATATCAACCTCATCGGCAATGCCATCACAGGTCTCAACCCACAAGACATCGAACGAATTGACGTGTTGAAAGATGCAAGTGCCACAGCTATCTATGGCACACGCGCCAGCAATGGCGTGATAGTAGTGACAACCAAGACTGGTCAGGCTGGCAAGACACACATCAACTACTCCTTCAATGCCATGGCTCAGCGTCGTCCGCACTATAGCGACTTCGAACTGATGACCTCCAAGCAGCGCATCGACGTGAGCCGCGAGATTATGGATAGAGGACTCTATTTCGAAACCATGCCAGAGCGATACGGCTACGAAGGAGCGATGATGAACTACTGGGACAAGAAGATCTCGTTCTCTGAGTTTCAGCAGCAAGTGTCGCAGATGGAAGCAAACAATACCGACTGGTTTGGCGAACTGTATCGCAACTCGTTTTCGCATACTCACAGCTTGAGTCTCTCTGGCGGCACGAGCAGCACTCGCTATTATGCTTCCGTTGGCTTCGACAAAGACAACGGTGCAGAAAGAGGCACTGACCTGCAGCGTGTCACAGCTCGCATCAACCTCAACACTCATGTGTCGAACAACGTCACTCTCGACCTTCGCTTGAACGGCTCGGTGCAGGATGCTAACTACAATCCTGGCTACTATTCCGCTTTCGATGAGGCATACTACACCAACCGCATCTTCCCTTGCAGAAACGATGATGGCTCACTTGCCTATGTGCAGAAATACATAACCACCGACCAGACAACTCAGAAGAATGTGTATGGTAAGTACAACATTCTGAATGAGTTTGCCAATGGTGGACAAGATGTTCGCAACAAGAGTCTCAACCTCACCGCTTCTCTCAATTGGGACATAATGAAGGGGCTTAGGTATAATACCACTGTGGGTATGACAACCACAACCAACATGACAGAGGACTGGATAGGCGAGGAATCGTTCTATGCTGCTCAGTTGCGTGGTTACGACTATGGCGCAACGCCTCCTCGCACAGATGCTAATGCTCAGTCGTATCTGCCAGATGGTGGATTGTGGTCAAACTCATCCACGAACCAATACTCATACCTGTGGCGCAATCAGCTCAACTACAACTTCGATGTGAACGACATCCATTTCTTCAACTTCGACCTCGGTCATGAGGTGTCGTCAGTGCAGTATCGTGGTCAGGCAAGTGGTACCATTCCTGGATATATGCCAAGCCAGGGCGAATCGTTCACACCTATATGGGCAGGTTCAGCTTCTGATGCAACATCATACTACTGGTACTTGCGTCATTGGTTCATGGCTTCTGGCACCAATCCTTTGGCGTTCCCAAAGATTACAGACCAGAAGAGCAACAAGTTGTCGTTTTACATGACGGCTACTTATTCCTATCACGACTATTTCTCATTCAATTTCAACATTCGCAACGATGGCTCCAACCGCTTCGGGCAGTATGAAAGCGAGAAGTTCAACCCTGTGTGGTCGGCTTCTGGTCGTGTCAATCTGCATGAGCTCGGATGGCTTGAGGATGTAGATTGGATGAACATGCTTGCTGTTCGCGGTTCGTATGGCTACAGAGGCAGTGTGCCAAATGCTACTCCATACCTCATTCTCAACACGCCAAAGAAGAGCAGCGTGTCGGGTGAGTTTTATGCTGGCATACACGACTATCCAAACTCCAACCTCAAATGGGAGAAGACCTCGACATACAACCTCGGTGTAGATGCATCGTTCCTGAAAGATCGCATTCATGTAGGCATGGATCTTTATCACAGCCGCTCTACCGATCTCATCAGCAATCGTGCCGTGTCGCTGGTGAATGGCACAACATCTTTGTACTTCAACGATGGTGAAGCAACAAACACAGGTTTTGAATTCAGCATCAACACGCTCAACATCAAGACAAAAGACTTCCGTTGGCGCACTTCGTTCATGTATTCCTACAACAAGAACACTGTGAAGCGTGGCACTGTGGATGACAATACCTACATTGACTATCTGAATGGTTCGGTGGTGAAGGATGGTTCGAGCATCGATGGTTTCTATTCCTATCAGTTCGATGGACTTGACGAGCATGGCTTGCCTCGCTTCAAGAACCTTGTAGGTAATGCTGGTGGCATGTCGCGCGATGAGTTCTTGACCCATATCCTCACATATTCTGGCACTCGCATACCTCGCACTCATGGCAGCTTCTCCACAGAGTTTGCATGGAAGGGCATATCGCTGCGTGCACAGTTCTCATACAAGATAGGCTACAAGCAGCGTCTGCTAGCACTCTATCAGGACGGCAATCCAGCCTTGCCGCAGCCAGAGGACAATATGAACTCTGCTTTCGTCCATCGCTGGCGCAATCCTGGCGATGAGGCACACACCAACATTCCTGGATTGACAAACGTAGCTCTCGACATGCCTGATGGCTACACACCTATCACGGCAGAGAACGCTTACCGCTATACTATGGTGGACATGCGCTATTCCAAGTACGCAGGCCCTTCCACCTACACAGGCTGGTTCATGTACGACTACTCAGATGCTCGCCTCGTGAAGGGTGACCACATTCGTCTGCGCTCTCTCACCATTGGCTACGACTTGCCAAGCGACTGGCTCTCTAATGTTGGCATCGCCAATTGCCGCATCGATTTCCAAGGGCAGAACCTTGCTGTTTGGGCATTCGACAAGAACCTGAAGGGGCAGGACCCTGATCAGGTGGCATCAATCGGCATGCCTGTGTTGCCAACATTTAATTTCGGAATTCAAATTGGATTTTAAGGAGTTATGAAACCAAGATCTTTTTACATACTTTCATCCTTCATTCTTCTTTTTTCACTCGTCATTCTGTCAAGCTGCTCAGACTTTCTGAAGGAAGAGGATAAGGATCAGGTCATTCCTCGCACCATTGAGCAGTACGAGGCTATGCTGCATCAGCATGGTTTCCTTAACGTCACATGGTTCTACAAGTCTGACCTTATGACTGACGACATCACAGAGAATGCGAGCGCAACAACTACAGCAAAGAATCCCTACAAGAGTCTTTATGCCTGGTCGCGCGATGTAGAGCGCACAGGCTCTGGAGAGCGTACAGTTTCTACAAATCAGATGTGGAGTGAGCTCTACAACGACATACTTGTGGCGAACTACATCATTGAGCGTGCAGAAGATGCTGAAGGCACTCAGTCGCAGCGCGATTACCTCATCGGCGAAGCTTACTTCCTTCGTGCTCGTTCCTATCTGGAGCTTGTGAACATCTACGCTCCTGTGTATGATTCAGCCAACAAGAATGCAATGGGCGTGCCTTTGCGTCTTGGCACTGGTGTGGTGAACGACTACGAGCGCAATTCCCTAAGCGATGTCTATGATCAGATTGAGTCAGACCTTCTCACTGCCATTTCACGCTTCAACGAATCGAAAGAGACAATGTCGCTCTGGCATCCAAACAAGAAAGCTGCTCTTCTCCTCCTTTCGCGTACATACTTATATAAAGGAGAGTGGCAAAGAGTGATTGACACTGCCAACGAACTCATCTCCCTTTGTCCTCAAGGCTTATACAATATTCGTGTCCAGCCAAACTCCCCAGTTGTGACAAAGAGCAACCCAGAAGTGCTCCACACCTACGGCGCATGCTCTGCCCTCATCATCACTGACAACGAGGGTGTTCAGCAGAACGACATCCCAACGCTCTACAAAGACAACAGCAGCTCTATTGCTGTTTACGGCATATCTCCATCGCTTCAGAAAGCCTACCATCCAGGCGACTGTCGCCCTTACACCTACTTCTTCCCAACATCCAGCGGCATTGATGTTCCAGCTAAGTGGCACACTCAGTTCACAAAACTTGGCGCATACTCTTACCGTTTGTCAGAAGCCTACCTCTCTCGTGCCGAGGCGTATGCCGCACTTGGCGAGACAGAGCAAGCCCTTTCCGATGTGAAGAAGGTGATTTCCAATCGTGTGGAAGACATCAACAAAGTGGTATTCCCCAAGCTAAGCGATTCTGATTATACTCTACAGCTTCGCAAATTCATACTCGACGAGCGTCGTCTTGAGTTCTGTGGTGAAAATCATCGCTGGTTTGACCTTCGCCGCACCGCCTCTTGGTATCCGCAAGCAATCACTCATGTATTTACTCTCAGCTCATCATCCAACAGCAACTCAACGGGCGTTGCTCAAGGCACGGAGACTTACACTCTCACTCCGCAGAGCCCTAATTACACCTTCGAGCTCCCTGAAGGCGAGACAGAAGTGAATGCAGCCATTGCTCCATACGGCTTGCGCGAAACAATAAGTCCAATTACAGAGTAGAACGCTTATGAAACAGAAATCAAAACATATCCTTCCTTCATTCCCTCTTTTCCCCGACTTTGGAATCAAAAGGGCAATGCTTCTCATTCTCTCATTTTTCATTCTTCACTCTTCGCTCTTTATCTTAACCAGTTGCGGCGAAAGTGAAGATACCTCGCCATCCCTTGCTGACACCGACCGCATGGAGCAGCTCATTGACCGTTCCATCCCTCGCATTGCTGATTTCAGCTCAAAATATGGCACCTACATCCTCTATGATTTCGACCAAGAACTCGACTTCGTCTATCAGTTCCAGCAAGCTACCAACTGGCAGAATGCTAAGCTCGAGCAACTTACCAAACAAGAAGCAGCATGGGCCGTTGATTACCTCTACGACAACTTCTTTTCACTCTATTCCAATGATTTCAAAGCCAAGTACTTCCCTCGCAAGCTTCTTCTTGTCAATTCCATCAAGGCACAAACCCTTGGTGTGTCAGAGCCTGACGAATTAGGATATCACAACGCAGCATCCAACATCAACAGCATGACCATCGCCTTCAGCAAAGCTAAGATGAATGTCATGACAGACAAAGAGAAGGCAGAATACCTACAGTCGCTCAACTACGTTTTGCTCGGAGGCTACCTCATCAGCGTGCGTGCTGACTACCCAGTTGATGACTCCTACTTCTCATACTCCCTTTCATACTATGCATCGCTCATGGATCCGAAGCGTACTCAGGCACGTTTCCTCTCCGACGAGTTCTTTTACAACAAAGGCTTCTTCCGGCCCGATGAAGATGAATCCACATATTTCGTCTCAGCAGAAGAAGACTTGATTGCCTTCACTCGCACTCTCGTTCACATGGACGAGGAGATGCACGACCTTCTCATCGAGTATCCGCTCATGGCAGAGAAGATGCACTTCCTTGCCGCAGGTTTGCAGTCTATGGGCGTGGATGTGCTGAAGGTAAATCCTTGGGTTGAAGACTTCCTCGCCATCGAGAATGCGAGCGTCAAACCGATGATTTCTGTTGCTCCAATTGTCACTACTACCACCGACGCAGTGGCAAACATCACCTTCAGTCGTGGTGCTCACGATTTTGCCAAGGCAGAGGTGCTTGTGAATGGTGCGCTTGCCGCAACGCTCGATCTTTCCGATTGTGCCACAGCTGCCAAGTTCACGAAGTCTGTTGAAATCACAGGCTTGGAGATTGGGGCTAATACCGTCGAGGTGTGCGTGTATGAAGCAGGTCGCACTCGTCCTTCGCAGACTGCTACCATCGTTGCGAGCTATGTGAACATGAAGAACATTGAACGCTTCGTCATCACCAACTCCGAGGGAGGCTTATACAAGTTCTACGAATACAAAGACTATGACTATGCCGAAGGCAAGAACGTGCCAGGCATGACTACCGTCCGCTTCGTTAAGAGCCCTACAGAGGTGGACTGGAACACAGGCATTGAAACTGGCGGCATCACTCGCTACTGGAAGATAATGAAAGAGAGTGGGCGAGTGACTAAGATTATTGTTGTTGATGAGACTATCGACTACGTTGCCTACAAGCCTATCCACGAAGTGATTGCGACCTACGATTTTATCTACAATGAATATGGCGAACTGGAATCTGCAAACCGCAATGGTGAACCATTCGTCACCGACGTTGTTTATGCAAACGGCGACATCATCCGCTACTCATACGAGGGCAAACCTTACTTCCCTGTGTATGCATCGGCTGAAGGACGCACTGCTCGTGTCGATTGCCTCGATGCCAACATGTCGGGCTATTGCTTCAACATGAAGGGTGACGAGGATGCCAATCCATACTACATCTCAGGTCTCCCAGCAGTCATCCCTGGCACGGAGGCTGAGATTCCGCTTCAGCTTCTCTACAGCCAGTATCTCTTCTCTTCACTCGAAGGCGTGTGGAATGCTGGTTGGGTGATGGAGAATGGCACTAACTACACCGTGGTCGATTTGGAGAATATAACATGGACATATACTTTTATCTTGAAATAAAATATGGAAAAACATCATTCAACAACAATCATTAGCCAGTTCCCGCTTCGGGGACTATGGTGCTTCCTCTTCCTCATGCTGTTCTCGCTCTTTGCGTCAGCAGCAAAGCCACCAACCGACGAGCAGCTCAAGGCTCTTTGTCGCGAAGCAAGCTTCAAGCTTCAGGAAGCAACATCCAAGGACCAGGCTCTGCTGCTGTTTACTGCTCTCACAGACAATTTGGAAAAACAGGCAGACATCGCCAAGATCTCTGCCCAGCAAGTAGATATGGTATTTGAATTTGGTGGCATCACTCTTGCTCCATACATCTCTCGCTGGCTTGCTCCTACGCTCACAGCCAAGGCGGAGAAGGAGCAGGGCGTGTTTGCGTTCTATGCATGGAAATACATGCCTCGCAAGGATGATTTCCATGTTGCGGAGGAGGAGGTGATTGCATTGCAGCGCTTGCTCGACGATGCTTCTCTACAAAAGGTGATTGACCAAAAGACAGACATAGCGCGTGATGTGATCAATGGCATTTCGTCTTTTAAGAGTGTCAACTGGACAACAAACTCGTTCACGGAAAGTGCATCCCGTTTCCTCAAGTGCAACATGCCAGCAACCGCTGTGGCGGAGGTGGTGAAGGTGTTCAATTCCATTGTCTATGCAGAGAAAATACCTGCCGACCAGCGCGAGAACATCCGTAGCCTTGTGCTTGCTCAATACACCAAACTGGCAGAGACTACAGACAATCAACGCATCAAGAAGAACTGCATCACGCAGATTGACTATCTCAACGGACCGTTTGCCAAAGGCACACTCGTGGGCAGCAAGGCTCCAAACCTTCACTTCGTGCGTATGTTCAAGCAGGGCGCAGATTCTGTAGATGTCATTACCGATGTGAAGGATCTCGAACAGCTCCTTACTGCAGCAGAGCCTCCAGTCATCATGCTCGACTTCTGGGGAACGAAGTGCGTGCCATGTCTTCAGTCATTCCCTGAGCTGGCTGAGTTGCAGAATCACTTTGCCGGCAAGAACGTGTTGATTCTTGGCATCACCTCCCTTCAGGGATATTTTGTCGATACTCCAAACCATCGCACCATCCAGTGCCGCAACAACCCAGAGAAGGAGCTTGGGCTCTTCCCTGCCTACATGAAGGCAATGGAAGTGAACTGGCACATCGGCATCACAGAGGAGGACGTGATGAACACCGACTATGGGGCTCTCGCCATCCCTCACGTAGTGCTTATCGACAAACAGGGAAAGGTGCGCTACAATGCTCTCTCTGCAGATAAGGATGAGAAAATTAAACTTATCGAAGAACTCTTAGTCGAATAATCAAAAACATAATTATTATATGATGAAAACAGCTCTATTATCAACCCTCTTCTGTGCATTTGCACTCACAGCATCTGCTCAGAAGGCTAAGCCTCTCACAATCTCTTTCTCTGCACAGGATAAGAGCGTGAACGAGGTGGAGATTCAGTTTGTGGAAACTGACACAATCATTCCTATGACAATCGTAGGCGACACCACAGCCACATCGAAGCACACAGCAGGCAAGGTCACTCTCAATCTCACTGAGCCAACTTACGGTGTGATAACTTACCGTTGGAAGAAATCCACCGTATATCTTGAGCCAGGCAAGGACTTTGCCATTGCTTGGGATCTCACTCCTGCTGCGCTTACAGCCACAGTGACCAGCAAGAAGTCTCAGATCAATCCATACCTTGGCTGCGGCGAACTGAAAGGTCCTGTCATGGGTGACTTCGGCAAGGACCCAGAGGAGATACTCTCTCTTCTGGAAGAATATACCAACAATTGCTACAGCATCCTTGAAAGCAAGAAGCTTGACAAGACCTTCGTGGCAAAGGAAAAGCAGCGCATTGAGTATTGGATCTACGGATTCCTTGCTCAGTATGCACAGCAGAAGCCTTGCGACGAACCTGTTTACGACAAGCTCAAGGAACTCTCGGAGCGCAATGAGCCTTGGCTCGTTCAGATGCCTGAGTTCACAAACTATATGTACAGTGCCATCACTGCACTCGCTCTTCGCGACACTGACATAGAGGAGTCGCAGGAAGGTCAGACGAAGGCTGTGACAAAGGTGCTGGAGTATGCTGCTTCTCACATCCAGAATAACAAGCCTCTCCTCGAGTACATCATCGGCTCTAATGCAGTTGCACATGTTGCTAACAATGGCAACGAGGGTGGGGAGCGCATCAAGGAACTCTTCGATGCTAATGTGTCAGATCCTGAAATCGTGGCAGCATTCAACACAGCTTGGGCAAATGGTGCTGTGCTCTCAAAAGGCAAGCCATCGCCAGACTTCTCATTCCCTGACATCAACGGCAAGATGGTTTCCCTCCAGGATCTTCGCGGTCGCTATGTGTATATCGACTGCTGGGCAACATGGTGCGTGCCATGCCGTGGCGAGATTCCACATCTCCAGAAACTCGAGGAAATGTTCAAAGGAATGAACATTGCATTCGTCAGCATCTCATGCGACCGCGACAAGGCGAAGTGGGAGGCAGCTGTCAAGGAAGGCAAAATGGGTGGCATCCAACTTTGGGGCGACGAGGATAACGAGTTCTTGCAGAAGTATCGTGTCAATGGCATCCCACGTTTCATCTTCCTCGATCCTAACGGCCGCATCATCAACCCTGACATGACTCGTCCATCCGATCCTACCACTATTGAGGCTCTCGGCATGGTGGCAATGCCAATGAGCGACTAATTATACATTATATATAATAAGAGCGAAAACTATAAAAATGCCGACTCATCAGTGAGATGCTGATGAATCGGCATTTTTTATGCTTTTCAGCATCATTTTCCACTCCAAACGGAGATTTTGCATACCAAATTGCCCCGAATCGTTCATTTTTGCACTTTTTCGCAAAAAAAGTCCCTAAATATTTTGCCAGTTCAAAAAGTCGGCGTACCTTTGCACTCGCAATCGGGAAGGAGGTTCCCCAAGAGAGTCTCCCCAGTCGTTTTGACTGCCCGTCTTGCTACAGAAATCGATCTTTGACAGACTGCTTACAGGTTGAAGAATGACAAGGCAGCGGCGCTGGTTAGTCAGCGCCAAGCAATGAACAAGCAACGTCAAAATTCCATAAAACGAAAATGAAGCA
>JAZRYI010000010.1:0-37826 GCA_045600665.1 Bacteroidaceae bacterium | reverse complement strand
CCCCATACCTTTGCGTATGATACACGCTCAACCATACCTTTGGTTGCTTCACGCTTGGTGTAGTTGCCTCGCTCGTCTTTTGGCAGAGCTTTCCATTCTTTGGTGGTGAGTTCTACATCAGGATTGTCATTGCTGACATACACACTACCTATGCGCCCACGTTTCTTGACCTGTTCGACAGGGACAGTGAGAACATGGGCATGGATGCCTGTTTCATCGCAATGAACACAGAATCCGATTATGTTCTCCTCGCCCCACTTCCGGCAAGCGAACTTGTATGTGTCCACAGCCCATTGACGGATTTCGTCCATCAGGATGATGTCGCTTTGATCTGCATTTGGGTCAGAGGTGTCGAGCTCCTGATTGCCGAATGCGAGTCGCTTCATCACATCATGGTCGCCACCGAAGACGATGGTGACGAGGCAATTTGGAGTATTCTTTGAAACCTGTCCAGGATGGTTGGCATCCATATAAGGCTTGAACCCAAGCTGGTCATAACGCTGACTGTATCATTTGATATTGATTCTCGTGAATATCAAGGACGATGGTTCAATCAAATCAGGGCATGGAAGGTGGAGCGTCCTAATGATACAGCTCCAGCAGAGGAGAATAATGGTACGTCTGCAAATAATCCATTCGATGATTTGGATTTCATGAATAATGAAGAAAAAGACGAAACTCCATTTTAATCTGATGAATTGATTTGGTTCCGCATGGCAGTGGACTAACGAACTATTTGATGAAACCCTCAATCTGTCGGATCATTTCGTCATTTGTCTTTTGCATCTTCAACAAGATGCGAATGCCAGCGAAACCGCCAATCACCATGCCAACACTAACACCAATCACCATAGATTTAAACTCGTTCATGTCCAACTGCATCTTGAGTTCGTAGATGAGCCATGGTATCCACACAAGGAGAAGAATACACATCCCTGTGGTCGTTTGGCGCACGCGCAATTTCTTCATGCGTACAAGCTTCGACACAGTGTCGGTGAGGTTGAACATCATGCAATCATCATCTATCCTATTTATCAGAAACTCAGCTGCAATCGCACAAAGTAGCATCAAGCATGTGAAGATGATGAAATAAATCGACAGATGCCAAGCAGCACCTATGCTGCTCCATATAGCGATAGCCACAAAACCCATGATAATGACTCTGAGCACAGTGGAACGGAGAGAGTGCATCTTCATTTTCAGTGAGTCGAGCAGGAGCTGCTCGTTCAGGGTTGATTCACGATCTATGCGCTGCTTCAGTTCGTTGATTTGCTGACGCATTTCATTCAAATCATGTATATTTTCCATAAAGCTATTGTTTTTATGATTCTTAAACTTTTTACCTACCATTCTTCAGCTGTTCGCGTATGCGCACCAGGCGAACGCTTACGTTCTTCGCGCTAATACCTACAATTGCACCAATTTCGTCGTAACTCAAATCCTCCAGCCAAAGGAGGACAATGGCACGGTCGAAAGGTTGCAGCTTCATTATTCGGTCGTGCAGCATCTCTGTTTGCACGTTATTCGAATCTGAACTGTCGAAAAGGTTCACGCCTTCTATCAGTTGCTCGTGCTTGCGTTTTTTCTTGTTGCGATCAATGCTGATGCACGAGTTCAGTGCCACACGATACACCCAAGTGCGCTCGTCGCTGTCTCCACGAAATTTTTCCCATCCTTTCCAGAGCTTTATCAGTACCTCTTGAAAGAGATCGTTCACCTCGTCCTGATCGTTAGAGAACATGTAGCACACCATATATATTGTGCTCCTTTGCCTCCGGACGAGGTCGGTAAATGTTTTTTCAATATTCATTGTTCTTTGCTTATTTCATATTGTTCTTTGTCTATTAGACGCAAGAGGGACTGTGTTTACTACATTGTTTCTCCATTTTTTTTCAAAAAAAAGGAGGAACTGAAACGTTCCTCCTCATAACCAATCGCCATATTCACTATTAACTTCTCTACAACTTCACCTTCACGCCTCCCATGAACCAGAAGCCAGGCTGAAGCACGTTTGCCACATCATAATACTTATGGCTTGTGAGGTTGTTGCCCTGTATGTAAAGCGTGTAGGCTTTGTCAACCCATTGTACTTTTAAGTCTAATGTGCCAAATGTGCCATACTTCTCCGTCTGTCCTGTGAGGACATTGTCAAACTCGCCTGCACGACTCTTCACAGTGAAGTCCCACTGAGCAGAAAGCTTGTCGAAGATGCGATGATTGAGCGAAGCCACGAACTTGTTGCACAAGAACACCAACTGGCTTGCATACACCGATGCCTCATCCACATTCACACGATGCTGATAGTTGTAGCAATAGCTGAGTGTGAGGTTCTGGAGGTATGACTCCTTGCCCCAAAGACGTGAGAAATCCATACCCATCAATGCCTCAGCACCAATATTGTCGATGTCGCAGTTGTCGCTTGAATAGACATCATCACCAACCTTCTTCACCCAGTCGATCATGTCTGTTCCCTTGCGATAGAAACCCTTGACCTGAGTGTTGAGGAAGTAGTTATTGTAGCTTACGCCAACATTAAAATCAGAGCTCTTCTCTGGCTTCAAATCTGCATGTCCCTTCAAACCAGGGCCATAGTAGTAAAGGTCTGTGTATGTAGGCACACGCAAGCTCTGATTGAACGAGCCATACACCTTCCATCCCTCAGCCACTCGCCACGACACATCCACGCCTGGATAGAACTTCATTCCACCCTCCACAGATGTGTTTTTATTTGCCAGCACACCAAGCGAAACGGTAACATCGTCAAGCAAGATGTCGTGCTCCAGATATATGCCGAAGTTTGTCCTTCCATCCTTATACTTATAGCCAGGATGCTGCATCAGCTCTGCAGGGTCAATCTCCTTGCCCAAACGTGTGGATAGGATATTCTCTTTGCGAAGCTCCACGCCCACAGCAGTCTTGCCCAATGCCCAAGTGGTGTAGGCATTGAGGTTGGCGCCATACACGTTTGTCTGGTGATAGTTCTGATAAGCTGCAGGGTTGCTGCGTGTCCACACATAGTGGTCGTAAGAACGATTCCAGTAAACCTGTGGCAACACATGCACCTTGCCCTTTGTCTCGCCTTGCACCGACACCATGTAGCGACTATTCTCCTCATACTGGCTCGTGCTGCCAGTGCCGTAGAATGTGTTTGCACCATACTTCATCGTGCTCATGCCTGCTTGCACCTTCACATCGAAAACATTGCTTTCATACTTCTCATTCCAGTACAAGCTATACTTCTCAAAGTCACTATTGCTCGCAGCACCATCGCTGCGCGAGTAGCTTCCACTCACACGATTGTTGAAGCCACCGCCTTTCAAAGCAACATGAGCATTCACACCTGCAGTGCCGTAGGAGCCAGCATACACATTGCCTCCGGCTCCACTCTGCTTCTCTGTGCGAGTCACGATATTTATGGCACCAGCAAATGCCTGCGAACCATACACACGGCTCGCACCACCTTCAATCACTTCTATGCGTTCAATATCGTCAATGGAAACAGGAAGATCCACCGTGAGGTGTCCTGTGTGAGGGTTGCTGATATTCACACCGTTCAGCAACACAGTGAGCTGGTCTGCATGACCACCATTCACGCCTATATCCGTCTGGATTCCGAAGCCTCCACGCTGTCGCACATCCACGCCAGCAGCAAGCTTCAATAGGTCGTTAACACTCTGTGCACTGGATGCCTCAATCTCTTTTCGCGAGATGACTTGCACCAGTCGCACTGCCTTGTCGGCAGGAAGAGGAGCCAATGTGCCCACAACCTCTGTCTCGTCAAGGCTCAATTCATAGTCGGAGTCGTCGTCGCCATCCATCATCTGCTGATGATCCATTGCCATCATGCCCGATGCCGACGCAGGAGTTGCCATAGCAAGAGTTGCCACGCTAAGCACACCGATGCGAATTTCCTTGCCCAAGCTACGGAAAATAGCATCGCCCTTGCGTGAGAACTGCTTCCAGCAAATCTGCTCCGCCTTTAGATTAATTCTTTGTTTGTTCATCTTGAATTTAAGTTTGTGTGTTTATGAGTTTGTAAGTTTTTGAGAGTTGTGCATGTCATGCTTGTATCTAAAGAACTTAAAAACTAATAAACAAAAGAACTTGCTTGCGATTGGTTTATTGTTTGCGGCTGCAAAGTTACGGAAAAAAGCAACGCAACCCATTTATATCTTTTATTATTTTATTCTTCGTTCAGTTTTTGAACATTTTTCAACTAAATCAAATCATCCAAGCAATCGCTTGTATGTCTTGTCTATTCCGAAAGCGCCGAGTGGTGCTGTTATCAGAATGGCAAGTACTGCCACCGTGAGAACAATCTTTCCGCATGGTAATCCCATAGCTAATGGCAAGGAGCCTATCGCTGCTTGAACTGTCGCTTTTGGCAAATAGGCAATCATGCAGAAGAGTCGCTCCTGTATGGTGAGCTTTGTCTTGAGCATGCAGAAGAACACGCCAATCATGCGGAATGCAAGGGAACAGAATATCACGGCAACAGCCATAAGTCCTGCTGCCGCTGCATACTTAATATCGATTGTTGCACCAACGAGCACGAACAAGAGGATTTCGGCAGCCACCCATAGTTTTGTGTATTTTGGCGAGATACGCTTAGCAAGAATAGGGTAGGACTTCAGCATTGTTGCTCCCATAGCCATCACTGCTAAGAGTCCAGATAATGGCACCATGTCTTTCAACCATTCTTCTGCTTGAAGGAATAAGAATGAGAAACTCATCATTATCAGTAGTTTGATTGAATCGCGCATGTGAAACGCTTTGAAATACTTAGTCAGCATCCATCCAACACCAATGCCAAGCATAAGTCCTGTGACTATAGATACTGGAATCTGAATGAAGCTTTCAGCTGTCACTTCGCCTCCAAGCGATAGGGTGGTGAAGGCAGTGAAGAGCACAATGACAAACACATCATCCACCGATCCACCCGCCATAATCATTTGCGGAATGCTTTTCTGTGTACCAATCTTATTCTCCACAAGATAGAGCATTCGAGGTACGATGATGGCAGGAGATACAGCGGCAACCACAGCTCCCATCACAGCTGCCTCGAGCAAGGAAACGTCAAGCAGTGCTGGCGCCACAAGAAGCATTCCTGCTATTTCGAAGCAAGCAGGAACGAAGCACATAAGTATTGCAGGACGTCCTACTTTCTTCAAGTCTTTGATGTCGAGTGCAAGACCTGCACGCATCAGGATGATGACAAGTGCAATGCGTCGTAATTCTACAGATACCGAAAGTAGCGAAGGCGACAAAGCATCCAATACGTATGGACCGAGGATGATGCCTGTGAGAAGCATTCCTATCAATGCAGGCAACTTTAGTTTGCTGAAGATATAACCTAATGACAAACCTAATAGGAAAATGTAAGCTAAACTTATCAACATAGATTTTTATTTTTTGTCAAACAAGAAAACAACTCTAACATATCATTTACTTTCCACTCACAGTTATCAACTCACAAAAAGTCCTACTTCGCCTAATCACTCGAAAGGATTAGGCTAAGTAGGAACTATCAGCCTTGTTCAGGCGGTTATCGGGAAGTTCCATTCCCATCAAATATTTGCAAAGGGGTAAATAAGCTTAGTGTCGAAGGCTTACTTCTTGAAATAGCGATTGAACAAGCCCTGGAAACCTGCGCCATGGCGAGCTTCGTCCTTTGCCATCTCATGAACAGAATCGTGGATTGCATCGAGGTCGAGCATCTTTGCCACTTTTGCAATCTCCATCTTGCCCTTGCATGCGCCTTCCTCTGCAAGCATGCGCTTCTCAACGTTTGTCTTTGTATCCCAAACCACCTCGCCAAGCATTTCTGCAAAACGTGAAGCGTGGTCAGCTTCTTCGAGAGCGTAGCGCTTGAAAGCTTCTGCTATCTCAGGATAACCCTCGCGATCTGCCTGGCGGCTCATAGCCAGATACATGCCAACCTCTGTGCACTCACCCATAAAGTGATCCTTCAAGCCTTGGCGTACGAAATCGCCATCAGCACCTTCTGGAATAGCGCTTGCAATGCCAAGCTCATGCTCAGTCACAAACTGAAGAGCTGCACCTTCTTCCATTTTCTTGAACTTGCTTCCAGGGACCTTGCATTGTGGGCACTTCTCTGGAGCCTCATCACCTTCGTGTACATAGCCGCACACTGGACATATCCATTTAGCCATATCTGTAAATTTTTAAAGAGTTAATACTAAGTTGATTATGCAAAGTTATGGAAAATATTAAAAATAAACAAATTGTTTCATGATAAAAACGGCAGTC
This sequence comes from Bacteroidaceae bacterium, assembly GCA_045600665.1. GTDB lineage: Bacteria > Bacteroidota > Bacteroidia > Bacteroidales > Bacteroidaceae > Minthosoma. Next base: position 31,556 of record JAZRYI010000010.1, on the reverse strand, counting down.
ATAATCACTTTATCTAATTCACATATCTATATATAGTAACATGAAAAATGCATTTTCCAACTGTTATGATAGTTTTTTCTTGTGTATTCGAAACATTTTGTTTATCTTTGCATGAAATTTCGGACAAATAGTAAGCAACCCAACAATGAAACAAGATAATCTTAACATAGTACTTTGTGGTACAGGTACAGTAGGTGGCACGCTGCTGGAGCAGATTGCACAGCAGCAGAAGATGCTGCACGAACAGCAGGGATTGAACATCCAGGTAGTGGGCGTGGTGGACATCTTCAACCTCATGATGAACGAAAATGGCATAGACCTCGCTGCTTTCAGCGATGATAACTGCGCATTTTCCATGGCACAGTTCCGCGATGCATTCAAGGAAGCACCAAAGTCAAGCATCGAACTTATCCATGACGAGGTGCTGAAGATGCAACTGCAGAATATGGTGTTCGTGGACTGCACAGCAAGCTATGAAGTGGCAAACCTCTATTTCGACTTCCTTGATCGCGGCATCTCTATAGTATGCGCTAACAAGATAGCGGCTTCTGGCGATCTTGAGCACTATAAGAAACTGAAGGAAACAGCAAGATTGCGCGGTGCGAAGTATCATTTCGAGACAAACGTAGGCGCAGGTCTTCCACTCATCAACACGATCAATGCTCTCTGCTCCACTGGAGACAAGATCGTGAAGCTCGAAGCAGTGCTATCAGGCACTCTCAACTTCATCTTCAACACCATCAGTGCCGAGATTCCATTCTCAAAGGCAGTGCTTATGGCGAAAGAGGCTAGATTCTCTGAACCAGATCCTCGCATCGACCTTGCAGGACTTGACGTAATTCGCAAGCTCGTTATCCTAGCACGTGAGTCTGGTTACATGATTAGTCAGGATGATGTGGAAAAAAATCTTTTCGTTCCAAACGAATACTTTGAGGGCACGCTTGATGATTTCTGGAAGCGTCTCCCAGAACTTGACAATCAATTTGAAGCACTTCGTCAGGAGGTTGAGACAAAGAATCAGCATCTCCGTTTCGTGGCAAAACTCGATAATGGCAAGGCGAGCGTAAGCCTTGAGAAAGTAGATAGTACTCATCCGGCATACAACCTGGAAGGTTCAAACAATATAATCCTATTGCACACAGACCGCTACAAGCCACACCCAATGGTGATTCAGGGCTACGGTGCAGGAGCAGGAGTTACTGCCGCAGGCGTATTCTCTGACATCATGGCAATAGCCAATTGCGGTTATTAATACTCGACGACTTTATATATTTAATTGCAAAAACAAAAAAAGGCATCCAGTTTTGGATGCCTTTCTTGTTTATACATATATTATATATACTCGATTAGATGCTTTGCTCAATGTTCCATACAAAAGCACGGAGACCGAGGAGAGGATTGCCCACATCGAGTTTCTGCAGGCGATTGAGAAGAGGCGAAACCTTTTCGTCCTCCACCACTGCAATAATTGCGCTGTTCATTGATGGCCATGCGTGAGAGCCGAGATGTGGCTCTCCTGTCTTTGTGCCACGTCCACCAACGCCCTCAAAGAATGTGTAGCCACGAACATTTGAATCGTTCAATGCCTCAATCACATTCTCCTGATGAGCCTGGTCGTATGTTATAAATACAGATTTCATATTGTTTCCAATTAAGAATTACTTAAACTGCTCCTCCTTAGCATGTTCCTTCCAGTATGCATCGAGTTCGCGCTTCTCCTTGAGAGCCTTGCGCTGGCGCTTCACGCCTACAGAGCCGAAGATGCAGAACATAGATGGAGTGTAGATGAGGGTGAGGATTGTACCTACTGTAAGACCGCCGATGACGGAGATACCGAGTGGGCGCCACATCTCAGCACCAACACCGTGGCTAATAGCCATTGGAAGCATACCGAGGATTGTAGTGAGTGTTGTCATGAGGATTGGACGGAGACGGCTACGAGCAGCCATGACTGCGGCACGGATAAGACCGATGCCACGCTCGCGGAGAAGCTGAGTGTAGTCGATGAGCACGATACCGTTCTTCACAACGATACCAATCAACATGATACCACCGAGCATTGACATGATGTTGAGGTTTGTGCCTGTTGCCATCAATGCAATGAGGATACCTGAGAATGCGAATGGCACTGAGAGGATGATGATGAATGGGTATGTGAGCGACTCGAACTGGGCAGCCATCACGATGAACACAAGGAGAATGATGAGGATGCCGAGTGTGCCGAGGTCGCGGTTAGAATCCTGCTGATCCTCGTAAGAACCTGCTACCTGAACGTTCACACCATTAGGAATTTCAAAGTCATCGCTCTCGTAGATGCTTTCGCCAAGCTCAACACCATCAGAAAGAGCATTGCCATCAGCAAGCACAGCATTTACTGTGATGTAGCGCTGACGGTCCTTGCGCTCGATTGTAGGAGGGATTGCGCTCTCTACTACCTCGCCCACATCCTTGATGCGGATGTTCTGTCCCATAGCATTAGGGATCAACATATTCTCGATGTCCTCAATGCTGAGACGAGCAGTAGGTTCGTAGCGCACCTTAATATCGTATTCCTCACCGTCCTCACGGAAGTAGCACATCTGCGAGCCTGTGATGAGGTTGCGCAAATAGCCAGATGCGGTTGTGAGACCAATGCCCTGCTGAGCAAGCTTCTCACGGTCGAAGTTCACAACGATTTCTGGCATGTAGTCAGAACGAGAGATTGTGACCTGAGTGATCATCTCGCTCTCACGGAGGCGAGCTGCGAGGTTATCAGCCACGCGACGTGTGTCGTCGAGGTCGTAACCATAGATTTCGAATGTAGCCATACTCTGACCACCCATGCTGCTCTGTCCACCGCCAAGGTTTACGATATACTTGGCAAGCTCAGGAATCTGTTTGAGGTCGGCACGCATTTCGTCACAAATTGCAGCAAGGCCCTTGTCGCGCTCGTTTGAAGGAACGAAGTTGATGTGGAACGATATGATGTGCGAACCATTGTCCTGAAGAGAAGCGAAAGTGTTGTTGTCGCCTGCCTGACCCACTGTGAAGTTACAAGTTCTCATGTCAGCACCGTAGCGCTCCTGCCACTTAGTGACGAGGCTCTTAGCAAGCGCCTCTGCCTTCTCAACGCGTGTACCAATTGGCAACTGGAGAGTGACACCCACACGACCAGAGTCGTTGGCTGGGAAGAACTCAGACTTGATGCCAACAAGGGCAGTGAGCACAATGCTGAATGCGAAGAATCCAACACAGCTCCATACCACTGTTGCACGGTGGCGAACAGCCCAGTTGATGCGCTTCTCGTACCAGTTGTCAAGCTTGTCGAGCGTGCGAGCAATTGGAGTATAGAACACCTTGATGAACTTCGACTGCTTCTTCTGCAAGCGGAGCATCTGCGAACAGAGCATAGGAGTGAATGAAAGTGCCGAAGTAGTAGAGATTGTCATGATGATACACATCATCCAACCCAGCAGCTTGAAGAGCACACCTGCCATACCTGTCACCATTGTGAGTGGGAAGAACACGGCAATCATTGTGAGCGTAGATGCTATAACTGAGATTGCCACCTCGTTTGTAGCGTGAATTGCAGCCTGCTTAGGGTCGGAGCCACGTTCAATGTGCGTTGTGACATTCTCGAGCACCACGATGGCGTCGTCCACCACGTTACCAATAGCGATAGAGAGACATGAAAGAGAAATCATGTTCAGCGAACCGCCTGTTGCGTACAGATAGATGAACGAAGCGATGAGGGACATAGGGATTGTGATGACGATAATCATCGTAGCACGCCAGCGTCCGAGGAAAAGGAACACCACGAGGGCAACAAAGATCATGGCATACATGATTGTCTCACCCAGAGAGCTGATAGTGTTCATGATGTTGTCAGATGTGTTGACGATGATGCCAATCTTCACATCTGATGGAAGGTTCTTCTGAAGGTCAGGCAACTTGTCCATCACGGCATTAGAAATTGCCACAGAGTTAGCACCCGACTGCTTCTGCACGATGATCATCGCACCCTGCTTGCCGTTGGTGAATGTGCGCTGCGAGCGTTCCTGCACATCGTCCACGATGCGAGCAACATCCTTCAAATACACATTGGCACCATTGCGAGAGCCGACAATCACGTTGTTCATTTCAGATGGATCCTTGAACTCACCCTCCACACGAACTGTGAATGTCTGCGAACCAACGTCCACAGTACCGTTTGTGATGTTGCGGTTTTCTGCGCTGATGGCTGCACTCACCTGTGCAGGTGAAACGCCATAAGCCTCCATGCGCTGAGGATCCATATAGATGTTGATTTCACGCTCTGGAGCGCCAGCGATACTTACTGTACCCACACCGTCGATACGGGCAAGTGGGTTTGCAACGCCTTCATCCAGAATCTTATAGAGTGCCTTCTGTGACTCCTCTGCCTGAACAGAGAGCATGAGAATAGGCATCATGTCGGTAGAGAACTTGAACAGGATAGGCGTCTGCGCCTCGTCTGGGAGGGCACTGCTCACCATGTCAAGTTTGTCACGCACGTCGTTTGTGAGGGCATCGATGTCGTAGCCAAACTCAAACTGGAGAGTGATGACACTGATGTTCTCGCGCGAGTTACTTGTGATGTGCTTGAGGTGCTCCACTGAGTTGAGCGTGTTCTCAAGCGGACGAGTCACGTTGTTCTCGATATCGTTGGCACTTGCTCCGTTGTAATACGTCATCACCATGATGGTGTTCGTATCGATATCTGGCATCAAGTCGATAGGCAACTTGATGAGGGAGAAGATACCAAATATGATGACGGCCATAAAGCAGAGGCTCGTCATGATCGGTCTTTTGACCGCTCCTTCGTATAAACACATAGGAATTAATTCATAATTCATAATTCACAATTCATAATAGCTGTGCAGATAGGCAAGAGCGATTAGAAATCATGAATCATGGATTGTTATTTTTACTTTACAACTTCAACTTCCTTGCCGTTAGCCAAGCGAGCCTGGCCTGCAATAACTACCTGGTCACCAGAGTTCACGCCACTCAGGATTTCATACTTGTCGTGCATGTGCTTGCCAAGCTCAACCTTGTTGTAGCTAACTGTGCCCTTGTCCTTGTGATAAACATAAACATAGCGGTCGCCTGCACCAATCTGCTTGACGAGAGCCTCGTCTGGAATGACGACATGGCTCTGTGTGCCGAAGTCGAATGTTGCGCGAGCAAACATGCCTGGGCGAACCTTCTGGTCAGGGTTGCTGATTGTCACCTCCACTGGGAATGTGTGAGTTGCCTGATCAACTGTAGGGTAAACGATAGTCACCTTACCGTTGAATGTCTCGTCTCCATAAGCATCGAGCTGGATTGTTATATCCATGCCCTTATGCACATCCTTATAGTATGATTCAGAAACCTTTGCAATAAGCTTAACAGGGTTCAGCTGCTCGATAGTGAGCACTGGCTGACCGCCATACATGTCGCCATTGTCATAGTTGCGAGCTGTCACCACACCGCTGATAGGTGCAACGAGCTGAGTGTTTACCGAGAGCTGGCGATACTGAGTGTTGAGCACGTCGAGCTGAGTCTTCACGCCATTGAGCTGAACCTGAGCGTTGTCGAAGTCTGCCTTGCTCACGCCACCCACCTTGTAGAGCTCTGCAATGCGATTGAAGTCTGTCTGAGCATTGGCAAGCACCATCTTCTGATTCTCAATCTGGAGCTTAATCTGGTTCACATTGCTTGCATCGAGAGTAGCAACAACCTGTCCCTTGCGCACCTGATCACCTACCTCTACGAGGATCTTCTCAATACGCATAGGAGCATTTGGAGAGATGTTGTTCTTCACGTCACTTTCCACAGTGGCGGTGTACACCTCTGTTTGTGCAATGTCCTGGCTGCTTACCTGAGCCAGCTTTACCTGCACCTTGTCCGAAGCCTTATTGGCATTTTCTGCATCTTTGTTGCCACATGAAGCGAAGAACAAAGTTGCGAGAGCGATTAATAAAAATTTTGCTTTCATATCTTTGTTTTGTTTTTATTTCAAATAAGTTTCACGTCCCAATGTGTAGTCGAAATCAGCCTTGTTGGTCAGGAAGTCGTAGATTGACTGCGCGTAAGTGAGCTCTGCCTGAGTGAGGGCAGTCTCGCTCTGGTTCAGTTCGAGGATTGTGCCACGACCCACCTCATAGCGCTTGCTGCTGATTGCCACAGCCTTGTCTGCCTGCTTCACGGCCACAGCATTCGACTCCACCTGAGCAATGTTGCTTGCCATGCTCTGCTTGTAGCTTTCTGCTGCCATAGCGAGCTGACGCTGAGTGTTGATGCGAGTGTCCTCAAGCTGAGAGATCTGAATCTTTGCCTTCTTCAGCTTTGTGAATGTGTCGGCATGGAAGATTGGCACGCTTACAGCCAATGACAATGTTGAACTTGGAGAGAAATGATAGTCAAGGATTCTAAGATTATCATTCGAAATACTCTGATACTGTCCCTGAAGCTGCAATCCTACTGTTGGCATAAAGCTTGTGCTGATAAGCTTCTTGCTGCGCTCCAAGAGATTCATGTTCATGTCGAGCTGGCGAAGATTGGTATTGTTTGAAAGCTCATTGGCGAGTGACTCTGTGTTGGCAAGAGTCAGCTGATTCTCGTATGCCTTGAGCGAATCGGCAATGTTGATGTCAACGTCTGCTGTCACGCCCATCAGCACCTTCAAGCGGAGAAGAGCAAGCCTCTTGCCTGTCTCGGCGCTGACCATGGCTGAGTTCATTGAGCGGAGCTGCACCTCGGCAGAGATTTTGTCGTACTCGCTCACGCGGCCTACTTCAAACTTCTGGTTCACAATGTTGAAGTTGTCCTGAGCCACAGCATGGCTACGCTTCATCACGTCATAGCTGTCGCTGCTGAGCAATGCGCCGAAGTAAGCCTTAGTCACCTGATTGATAAGGTCGAGGCGGCTGCCACGTGCCTTCTCCTGTGCAAGCTGGATGTCTTCCTTTGTCAGCTTCATGTTCTGATAGATTGCTGGAGCGAATACTGGCATTGCAAGAGTAATATTACCCATAGCTGTAGTCGTGCCATCCATACCCATCTTGAAAGATGTCACCTGGTCTGAGCCTGGCATCTTAGTACGAATCTCTGCCACCTTAATGGAATGTGACAAAGCGAGCTGACCATCCAATGTTGGCAGCAAAGCCTGCCAAGCTTCCTTGTCGGCAACCTGCTTCAGCTGCACTTCCTTGTCAGCCACCTTGATGGTTGGATTCTCTGCCAATGCAATCTCAATTGCTTTCTGAAGAGTGAGATCCATCTTTCCAATGGCACTCTCCTGACTCTGAGCATTTACGTTCATCACATACGCAATGAACAAGCTCAATCCTAAAAGAATTTTTTTGCCTTTGATTTTCACTGATCTTATGTTTTTTGTTAATTATTATCTTTACTAAGAAAAAACAGGTGCAAAGCTAACACATTTGCCTTCATTTTGCTTGTAAAAAAAAGACATATTCATTCGCTTCTTACCATCTTGTTTCACAAAAACGATGCAAAGGTACGAATTTTTGAGGAATGGTAGCATCATGTTTAACACATATTTTAATAATAAATAACAATAAACCAAACAAAAGGATAAGTAAAACGACCTTTAGAACTTTTTTATAGCACCAAATTGACGCTATCATAGTCCTTTTACCGTCAATTAGACAAATAATATGCAGTTTTATCCCACCATGTCAAATCTATTCATTAACTTTGCATCAGAAATTGCAAGTTCGTGCCGTTTCAGGCACAAAAATCACTACAAATCGAATATAAAATGAAGATAGGAATACTCACCGCTATGCAGTCAGAGCACGATCTGCTGGCAGCTTTGCTCGAAGACAAGGCAGAATGCAAGAACGGTCTTTTTCACTATGTGCTCGGTCGTGTGGGAGGCAATGAAATTGTGCTTCGCCAGTGTGGCATCGGAAAGGTGAACGCAGCAGTAGGCACAGCCGAAATGATCAAAAGCTTCCAGCCTCAGTGCATCATCAGCACTGGTGTAGCAGGAGGCATAGATAAGTGCTTGAAAGTAATGGATGTGGTTGTAAGCCATAAAATTGTACATCACGACGTATGGTGCGGAATGGGATGCGACAAGGGACAAGTGCAAGGCATGCCAACATTCTTCAAGGGCAACGAAGTGCTTTGCAAAGCAGCACAGTCACTCAGCACGCTCCCTGATGCTTCGTTCACAAATATCCACCTCGGGCTTATCTGCACAGGCGATCAGTTCATCACCAACAAAGACGAGCTCGCTCGCATCAAGGCAAACTTCCCCGACGGGCTTGCTTGCGACATGGAATCGGCCGCAATTGCTCAAACCTGCTACATCTACAACGTGCCCTTTGTGTCCTTCCGCATCATCAGCGATACACCTGGCATAGACAACCACATAGACCAGTATGAGAACTTCTGGGGCGAAATGTCCACTCGTTCCTTCACCACCACCAAACTCTTCCTCAAAAGCCTCGCTCATCTCCAATCCTGTTAGGACGTTGCCATAGACTGTACCTGCACATATCACGTCTCAAAATACGCCCAATATTTCCAGCACTCAACTTGCATGTTTTTCATGCTTGTTGAGTGCTTTTCATTATGTGTTTGGCTGAATTGATTGAGTTTCTCAAGCTATAGATAAGCGCAATATGATCTGTTAATAATCCTTAAATCACTAAAATCATTTAGTACTTTGCATTGCAAGGTACATAAATTATACATACCTTTGCGCCGTGAAAGAGAAACTGGGTGATCCGGAAGCCGCAGTTTTCCCCATCACAGACCTACAAAATACAATAAGAATCATGAATGTAGATAACGCAAAATCACAGATGCGAAAAGGTATGCTTGAGTATTGCATCATGCTGTTGCTCAAAGACAAGGCATACTACACATCAGACATCATCAAGCGACTGCAGGAAGCCAATCTGCTCGTAGTGGAAGGTACGCTTTACCCTCTTCTCACCCGCCTGAAGAATGATGGCATCCTCACCTACGAGTGGCAAGAGAGCACACAGGGACCGCCTCGCAAATACTATGTGCTGACTGAAGACGGCAAGGCTGCTCTGGAGCAACTTGACGTGGCATGGAGCGAATTGGAAAATGCAGTACACAACCTGAAAACTAAACATCTATTATTAGAGAACTTCTAATCAGAAAGAGTCATGAAAAAAAACATAACAATCAATCTTTGCGGTCGCTTATACGCAATAGATGAGGATGCTTACGAACTCCTCAACCACTATACAGACACACTTCGCAACTACTTCCGCAAGCAGGATAGCGGCGAGGAGATTGCCGACGACATAGAAGAGCGCATAGCCGAGCTGCTCGACGAGATAAAGGCACAGGGCGCGGAAGCTATAACTATCGAGCATGTGCAGGACATCATCAGCCGCATTGGTCAGCTTGAGGACATCGCCCCTGGCGAAGAAGGCGCATCAAATGGCCAGAAGACTACCTGGGCATCGGAATCTATCGATGCAAAAGTGAATGACTGGGCAAAAGGTTTGAAAGGCAAGAAGTTCTATCGCGACTCTAAGGATAAGATGCTTGCAGGCGTGATGAGTGGTTGTGCCAACTACTTTGGCGGCAGTGCAACCTTGTGGCGTATCGGTTTGGTTGTCTTCTCGTTGTGGGGAGGCTTCATCTCCACATTCATCGCAGGACTTATTGGACTGCCATTCCTTGGCCCTATCTTGCCACTGCTTGCCTATTTCATTGCTGCAGTCATACTGCCTGTGGCAGAGACTCCCGAGGATAGGCTGAAAATGAAGGGCAAGGAAGTGAATCCGCAGAACCTTTCGAGCGAAGTGTCGGAGTCGGCAATGGAAAGTACCGCAGACAAGAGCAACAACAAGGGCTGTCTGGTTCAGTTCTTCACAGTGATTGGCAAGATGATGCTGGCTGTGGGTGCATTCATTGGCATTCTCATCTCTATCCCGTGCATCGTGTTCCTTTGCATGTTAATTGCCGCACTGTTCTCCCCAAAAGAGGTGGTGCATAACCTCTGGGGGGCAGATGTGAACGAATTATACATGCAGCAGCCTGCATGCTTCTGGGTGTTCGGCATTTGCGTAGTCATCGTAAGCTTCATTCCAGCTTTTTGTTCCTTCCACTGTCTGCTCAGCTGGCTGAAAAAGGTTCCTTCGATGGGCATAGCACAGCGCATCTCGTGGGTGCTGATTTGGATTGCGGCTGTGGCAGGAATTGTGGCAACAGGCATTAAGATTGATAGTGTACTAAGCGAAGTTAGGCATGCGCATTGGGAAAAAGAGGTTGCCGCAAGAGAGAAGTGGGACGCTGAACACACAATTGACGGAGTGACATTCTCACGAGAAGAAGACTATGAGTTCTTCAAGCAAGGCAGATGGCGTCTGGTGAAGGCGGATAAGTGTGTGGACGATCGCTACACATACTCTGGACAGTATTATACTGGCGACCAGAGCGTTCGCTATCTCGATGCTTGCACTTTCGAAGAGTACAATGAACAGGGCGATTGGGGCTATGCTACCCTCGTCTATCACGCAGAGCGTACCGACACCGTTGCCCCTGGCATCTATCGCCTCACAGCTCTTGCTCGCTGTGCAGAAGGTGGCGATGGCGTGTTCATCTTTGCCTTCACAGAGAACAAAGACGACTACAACATCAACCTCAGCCTCACTCCCGTTCCTGCTCGTGGCGATAGCGGCGAACAGGAAGAGAACGACTCGATCTACAACAAGCAGATATACTTCAGAGGTGTGAGAAGCAAGCTCTCCAATGGATGGACGGAAGTGACTGTGGATAGCATCGTGGTGCCTGCAGATGGCAATCACAGAGTGCGCTACGGTGTCAGCACCGACAAAGCCTTCACAGGCATGAAGTGTACTGCTCAGTGGTTCTCGGCAACAGATTTCAAACTCACAAAAATCGATTGATTATACTTGCAGAAGTTAATAAGTTAAAAAAATCAAACAAACAACTATGGACTCTAATTTATTGGGCGGTCTGCTGACAATGGAATTCGGCATGATTCTGCTTGCACTTTTCATCATGCTGATAGTGTTGGCGGTGAATGTAGTACTATTGATCATGGTGTATAAAATGGCAGTCAATCGTCATCGAGAAGGTGTGCTCTGGCTATTGCTTGGAGTGCTCACATCGCCACTCATCGCTATGATAATCTTGCTCGTGGTGGGGGATGATGATAATAGAAGGCTGCGATGATTTGCCCAGGAATGTGACGTCGATGAAGATTAGTGTTGGGCTTGGATGGACGGCTTAATTGTTAGTGGTCTGCAATATTGCAACACCGATGAAGAGAAAATGGCGAAAAATGAATTGCAACATTGCGAATGAGTAGCATATTCTGTTTTTTCTATTTATCTTTGCAACGTGAAAAGGTTAATGGTTAACTGTTAAAGGTTAATGATTAAAGATTAACGCATAAATAGTATAAACAAATAATAAAAAAGAAAGAATTATGTTACTCACAACAACTCCAACAATTGAAGGCCGTCCAATACAGAAGTATTACGGCATCGTATCAGGCGAAGTAATCTTTGGTGCAAACTTCATTAAGGATTTCGCAGCAGGTCTCACAGACTTCTTTGGCGGACGCTCGTCAAGCTATGAGAGCACGCTGATCGAAGCAAAGGAAAAGGCTCTGCAGGAAATGACTGAGCGAGCTCAGCGCATGGGAGCCAACGCAATTGTGGGCATCGACCTCGACTATGAAACTGTAGGTCAAAGCGGAAGTATGCTGATGGTTAGCTGCTCTGGAACTGCAGTTTGCATTTAGAAGATAGGTGTTAGACAATAGAATACTTACACATATAAAAAGAAAACAAATGGCAAAGAACAATATCAATTCTGCTCAATCTCTCAAAGCCGTAAAGTGGGCAGTAATTGCATTTGCAGTAATACTGCTTGGCAGCGTAATACTCGCTAAGTCATGCACAGTGGTGGATAGTGCAGAGATTGGCATCAAGTTCCACAAGTGGTCAACCAGCGAAGACAAGTATGGCGGTGTGGAAGGCACATGCCGAGGATGGGTGTTCTACAATTGCTTCACCACAGACGTGTTCACATATCCTACTTATATTCAGCGTAAGAACTATGAGCCTTTCAATGTGAATGCAAAGGACGCTTCAACATTCCAGATGGATCCTACCATTGCGTACAGAATCAACCCAGAGAAGGCGTGTGACATCTTCGTCAAGTATCGCAAGGGCGTGGAAGACTTGGAGAATGGCTACATCCGCACATGCATTTACGAAGCATACCGCACATGTGCAAACCGATACACTTCCGACTCTCTGATGTCGAGCCGCGCCAACTTCGAAAGCGATGTGCGCCGTCGCCTCGAATCGTCACTCCAGACAGAAGGCTTCATCGTGGAAGAGTTCACATCGCAAATCACTCCACCTCAGTCTCTTGCTCAGATGATCAACGAGAAGAATGCAGCCGTACAGTCTGCCCTCAAAGCTAAGAACAAGGTGGCAGAAGCACAAGCCAACGCAACAATCAAGATTGCTGAAGCGAAAGGTGAAGCCGAAGCCATGCAGATCAAGGCTGATGCCGAGGCATACTACAACCGCACCATCGCAGCCAGCCTCTCTCCTATGATCGTGCAGGAAGACTGGATAGAGAAATGGGATGGCCATCTCCCTACTGTTGCAAGTGGCAATGGAGGCATGATTCTCGACCTGAAAGACCTGAAGAAGTAAAGACTTCTGGAACAGAAAAGGATGTGTCAGAAAAAAGTGACACACCCTTTTTTTTAGTATGACAATGCTATTTGTATCCTGTAGATACTTCCACATGGAAAGTTAAAGTGCACGTAATCCTTCATTTTTACACGAATGCTTTCTTTGCCCATTTCATGCTATTCCAGCGCCAGATGAAGATGATGCCGCGTATGTTTTCATCGAGGGCGAAGGCAATCCACATGCCGACAAGCCCCCATTGCCACTCAAGACCGAAGAGGTAGCCGCACACGACGCCTACGCCCCATTGGATGACGACGCCGAGGTAGAATGGGAAATACACATCGCCAGTGGCACGGAGCACGGTGGTTGCGTAGATGTTGATGGTTCTGCCAATCTCAAGCAGTATGTCGCAGAAGAGGATGGTGCAGCCAAGCTCTATCACTCTTGGATTGTCGGTGAGCAGCGGGAATATCTTACTGCCGCATAGCGCGAAGCCAACAGACATCGCAAAGCCAACGATCACAGACCATTTCATTACAAATTTACCCAGTATGTATGCTGCTTTTGGCTTGTGCTCGCCTACTAAATGACCGATGCTGATGGCACCGCCTTGAGCCATGCAGATGCAGAATAGATATACGAACATGACGATGTTGACCACGTAGGTGCGTGTGGTGAGTTCATCGTTGCCAATCTGGTTTATAAAATATGTGAGCACCACTTGCTGCATGTCGTACGACATGTTCTCGCCTGCCGATGGCAAGCCAATCTTGAGCAGGTTCTTCACCTCGCCCCAAGGGAAAGGGGTGAAGAGAACCAAAGGGAATGAATGTATATGTTTGGTAAACAATACTATGAAAAGCAAAACCATAGCTGTACCACGCGAGAATGCAGTGGCTATTGCCGCGCCTTGTACACCGAGTGCAGGCAAACCGAAGTGACCGAAAATCAAGCCATAGTTGCCACAGATGTTCACGATGTTGACCACAATGACCACAAGCATAGGGTAAATCGCCTTATGGTCGGCTCGCAGCGATGCGGATACCGTGAGGTGCAATGCCTGGAAGAATGCGAACATACCTACAATCTTCATGTAAGGCAATCCGAACTTCATCAGTTCAGGTCGGAGTCCCATGAGAGTGAGCAAGCCTTCTGCGCCAAAGTACAGCAAGGCGCTGACGGCAATGCCGAAGACGAGGTTGAGCAGCAGGGCAACACCTGTCACCTGCACCATCTTCTTGCGCTTGCCAGCACCAAGATACTGTGAGCATAGCACCGAAGTGCCTATGTTTATAACTTGGAAAATTAGAAACGAGAACATCACCAGCTGGTTTACCACGCCTACTGCCGCAACTGCGTGATCGTCATACTGACTCAGCATGAACGTGTCCACCGCACCCATCGTCATAACCAGCAATGTCTCGATGAAGATTGGACCAGCCAATCTGCTCAAATCCTTTTTCAAACTAATCTTTTCGCCCATTTCTTTGTTAGCTTTTCGTAATTTTAGCACAAAGTTACGGAAAAGTATTTGTATAAATGTGAGGTTATGATGACGAAATGTTGTAACTTTGCAAAAATGTGGATTTATATCAACACTCTATGGAGATAAAGGCAAAAGAAATGGAAATGATAAGACAGCAGGTGCAAGCAGACACCACGATTACTGAGTTTCAGCGGCGCGTGTATCTGGAACTGCTCAATGTGCCTTGTGGCGAAACAATCACATACGGCGAATTGGCAAAAAGGATCGGTTGCAAAAGTGCCCAAGCCGTGGGGCAAGCATTGAAGCGCAACCCTTTTGCTCCGCTCGTGCCTTGCCATCGCGTTGTGGCATCAGGAGGCGGAATTGGTGGTTTTCATGGCATGAGAGAAGGGGAGATGATCGAAAAGAAGAAACAGCTCCTGGAAAAAGAAAAGATGGGTAATCAAGGGGGCTGACCCCTTGATTACCCATCTCGGTGCATCATCAAAGGGGCTGACCCCTTGATGATGCACATGTTGAGAAATTAAAAGAGGCTTATTCGCCCTTCTTCATCTTCTCTGCATCCTTAGCAGCTTGCTCGGCGTTAGCCTTAGCCTTCTCGAGCTTAGCAATAGCCTTCTTGTGAGCCTTCTCTGTCTTGATTGCCTTTTCTACAATCTTCTTCTTGTTCTGAACTGTCTTGAGCTCAGCCTTCTTCTGATTCATCTCTGTGACATATGAAGCCACTGATGGCTCTGCTTTCTGCTTTGCCTTGAGTGTCTTGATCTCACTCTTGAGAACGTTGATTTTCAATTTGTACTCAATGCTGAGTTCCTCGTTGCTCTTGTCCTTCTGAGCATAAGTGAGCGCAGGGATGGCAATGAGTGCCATGGCTGCAATAATGTTCTTTAGTTTCATATTGCTTATTGTTTAGCTTTATTGTTAATTCTTGTGGGATTAACTCTATTTGGGTTGCAAATATAGGCAATTATTGACAATTAGCATTGGGTTGAATGCTTTTTTTGCATAAATGCATGATAAAAAAAGATTATGGATTGATATTTTAGACGTATAGAACACTTATTTCACATAGAAAATCGGCTCGTCTGTCTCGGGATCTTCTAGATAGAAATGTACGGCAGAATCGTTCATCTTGATGTGCTGCGTCTTTATCATCTGATAGATTTCTGCACCTGCCCAGATTGCTGGGCCATAGCCGTGTGCAGCAAACTTGCTGACAGGTCGGTAGGCGTAGAATGCAGGGTCGAATGCGAGTCCTGTGCCCACGCATGTGCCTTCCACTTCGCCTTTATAGTTGATTTGCTGGTTCACGTAGTTCCATGCCAAGATGGCTTGCGAACCGTAGGTATCGGCATCGAGCCAGCCCTTGTTGATGGCGTGGGCGATGCAGTAGCAGTAGATGGCTGTGCAGGAGGTTTCGAGAAAGGTGTCGTTGCGGTCGAGCAGCTGATGCCATCCTCCGTTGTGGTGCTGCAGAGGCAGTATGCCGTCGAGGTGCATCTTGAAATACTGCAGTATGCTCTTGTCCTCATGCACATCGAGCAGCTCGCATGCAGTGAGCAATGCCCAGCCATTGGCGCGTCCCCAGAAGAAGGAAGGGTGATGTTCGCCAGGAACCCATCCGTGGCGATAGAGGTTCTTTTCTGGCACCCACATCTTCTCGTGGAAGAGGTAGAACTGCTTGATTGCTTCGTCCCAGTTGCCATTCCATGCAAGGGCAGGAATGCCCATGAACATGTCGTCGAGCCACACGGTGTTCTTCACTGGGCGGAGTCGGGCAAACTGGCCATCGTCGTAGCGATGCTCCTTGTTGGCTATGAAGTCGTAGTAGCGTTCTATCTGGTCGTCCCACATCTTGGTGTCTTTCTTGGCTATGAAGTTGCTCTTTTTTGCTTTCAGCATGGCTGAGCAGATAGCGCCGCAATCGTCGAGAGCGTCGGGCGATACGACTTGTTCCATGAGAGGATCAATGGTCTCTCCTTTTTCTTTCCATTTCAGGAATTTAGGTGCTTGCTGACAGAGGAAGGACATGCGGTTGAGAGCGTAGCTGACGTAGCTGAAATCGCCTGTCACCTCGCCGGCTCGCATCATGGCAGAGTAGGTCACGCCCCACTCGTAGCTTGTGAGTCGGAATGTGCCTCGCTTCAGTTGCTTGCCCGACTTGTCAAGCTCGGTGAAGGTGGATGCTTCAAGATAGTTCTTGATGCGGTCGATGGTAGATTTCACCTCTTCTGCTTTGGGTACTCCGTAGGGAATCTTGTAGGCTGGAGTTAGAAGGTGGAGTGGGGTGTTGGCATCGTTCTGCACGTCTTGCGCTGAGGCAAGGAGTGGCGTGAATGCGAGGAATGGGATGAGTATGTATTTTTTCATGTTGTGGTGATTTGTAGATGGGGTGTCGAGTTGTTTTTTTGAGGGTTTCGGTCAATCGATCTTTCGAATTCTCGATCTTTCGACTTTTCGAATTCTCGAAATCTCGATTATTCGATTTTTCGAGATTTTATTTCCTTATTGCTTCTTTCAAGAATATTGCGTCGAGAGTCCATGTGGCGCAGTCATTTGTCCATATCTGTGGCTTTGGCGCAAGAGGCAGATGCTGCAGCAGGTCGTCCCATGCTTCTTGCTTCTTCTGCTCATCACCCAATCGCCATCCTGCATACGCTGAGAGACGAGGGATGAGGAACTTGTTCTTGCTGATTTCAAGCGCTTTCTGCTTGTAGTTTTTAGCATGGTAGAGCCATTGCTGGTAGAAGAGAGGATGTGAGAAAGATGTTTCCATCTCGTTCATAAGCTCAAAGCCACCCATGATTGCCATCAGATGATTGGTGTTCTGAATGGTCGAGTCGCACTCATTGGTGATGATTCCTGTGGCAGGGTCATAGCCAAGAGCCTTTGGTCCCTCGAAGAAACCATGCTTGAATCCCTCTATGGAATTCATGCCAGCTTCTATCTTCTGCTGATATTTGCATGCTCCGAATCTCTCATACTCTGTGAACCAGTTGCTTGCATATCCAAACCAGTCAGGACCAATGCGTAGTCGTGCTGGGGCTGTGCAAGGGTACATAGAACGTGGCTCTGCCAATCGCATAGGATCTAACGTATATAATAAAGAGTCAGAATCTACAACCTCGTGCATGATGTCGCCTATGCGCTCGTCACCTCCTGAGAGATAGTAGTAAAAGCGGTTCCACCATGCCTCGCTGATGCGCGACTCCTTGGCCCCGCAGCCCCAGTGAGTCACGTTGTGGCGGCTGCCCAATCCTGCATGAGGACCAATGTGGTAGGTATCCACTTCGCTGCAATGGCGAGTCATAGCCTCAGCCATTCGCCACACCACAGGATTGCCTGTGCGCAGAAACTGATACCACAGCATGGCAGGTGTGCCCAGCTCGGTGTTGTCCCAAGCGAATCCGCCCACATCGTATCGCCATTCATCTCTCCAGCCATCGTAAGCGTGCATCACATCGCCGTAGTTGAAGAACCCATACCAACCGTTGCGCTCAATCTCCTTTGCGTAGAAAGACATGATGCCATCGAGCGTGCTCTCTATGAGTGAGTCGTGCTTATTCTCAACTGTTGGCAGCGACCAGATGCCGAAGGCGCGCTTGCGGTGCAGGTATTCGGGAGTGCAGCAGAATGTCAGTTCGTCCATCTCGCCATCTTTGTTGTTCTCTGCATTCCCAATGAATATCGTGCTTGTCCTGCCAATGCCCCAGGCTGTGGAGAGCCCTGGCTGCACATCCTCGTATGCCGCTTCGAGTGTGTGTGCAATTGTGTCGTAGTGCTCAAAGCTGTATGGCTCTGCTTCAGGCGAATAGAGGCTGATGGTGACGATGGCTGTGTCGCTGCGTGCATTGTCAACTTGCAGCGTTGAAGGGTGGCTCTCCCAGAAATCTTTCAGTCGGAAGGAGATGCTTGACGTGCTGTCGCCTACGGTCACCTGACCATTGTGTCTTGTCCCTTCGTATGTTCCGATCCAAGGTGAGGTGCTTGTTGCTCTCTTGCGAACAGAATAACCATTTGCTGAAAGCTGAGACAGTCTGAAACCATCCCACTTTGCTATGTTGCGTATCATGTCTTGAGTGATGGCGTCGTTTGCTTTTAGGTCAATATTCCTGCGAGCCACAAGAGGCTGAACAGACATTTCCTTGTTGTCGAAGAACCTCACATATCGTTCATATTCAGGACTATGCATAGGCACCTTGAAGTGTATGCTCAGTTCGTGAAGCCCTTCTTTGTTGAGGGCGCTGTCCACCAAGAGTGTATGCACCATCTTCTTCATGCCGAAACTGTTGTAAGTGCGGATGATGAAGTTCCTGCCAGTATATTTCGTCACCTTTCGCATATCATCGGCAGACTCTTCTGCACAAGAAAGCACAGGCTGCACCCTGTTGTTTACCGTCACATAGAAAGGAGGAAATTCGTCAGGTTCCAGCTTGCGAATGTATTTCAGTTTCAATCCTTTCTTCTTGTATATGAGTAACGTATCGCAATCCTCCTTGACTGGCACACAGAAAGTCTGCCACTTAGTGCTTCCGTCATACCACGAAGCAAGTCTCCATGTGGAGTGTTCATATATCACTTGATCTGTTCCCTTAATTGTAAAGTCATCGTCATATTTCTCGCCTTGATTAAAAGGGACACCAAATGTGACCACACAATTTCTTTTGTTTCTTCTTCCGCTGATGTTCCTTACCAATATAGGTTCATCATCAGGATTCGAGCATTCATACTTGAAGTTCTTCATCTGTGCCTTCGCCATCGTGGTGCGGAAACCGAAGAATCCCTTAGTCAATGGCTGCGGGTCAACATAATCAACTAACAACTCATTGTCGATGAAATATCGGAATCGCCCGTCTTTCGTCTCAATCTTTATCTTGTACCAATGGTTTGGCAGGAGAAGATGGGCAGCATCGGTGTATTCCTTCAAGATGCGAGGGCGGTATTTGGCAGAATCCACTCCTCGTTCATCGCCTGTGTATCGACGAAAGCGAGTAGTGGTGTTCCAGTTGCCACCATAACCCACATAATACATGGCAAGGGCATAGTTGTTGGCGAATTTACCTCCATAACCGCCGCATTTGTCGGCAAAGACAAAGCAGTTGAGGTCGCTGATGCGCACCCTGCCATTCTCATCCTTGAAACGCTTGTCTGCCACAATCCTTGCCTCATACTCAATGCTGGTGTTGCCCTCCATCAGCTCTTCGCACCACAGCGTGGCCCCCTTAGGTGAAACAATGGTGGCAGTGCCGCTTTTCCACTCAATGGTGGCAGTGCCATCCTCGTCCTCCAAGTGCCATCGCTGAGCCATGCAAGTCATCGTGCTCAGCACTAATGCTGTCAAAAACAATAGCTTTCTCATGTTATTTCTGGTATTTCCTACAAAGTTAAGCAAAATAAGCGAAACCTCCAATTGTCTTTTATGAAATTGTGTCTAATTCTTATTTCTGATTGAATTGCCAATAGTCAAATTCGAGATTTGGGGTGAGGGTGAAGTAGAGGTCGTGGGTGCCTTGGAGGGCGAGTTTGGCGTGCTTGGAGAGAGAGATTTTGGATTCGTGCCAGTCGTTGCCTGTTGATGTGAGTGTTGCAATGGCTGGAGAGTCAGGTGAGTCGAGGGAGATAGTGAGGGTGCCAGTACCTTTCAGTCGGGCAAGGAAATGCTTTGCTTTCTTTTGGAAATCCGCTCCGCGGACTACAATGATGCTCTGGGATGAGTTGCCATTCTTGACGAATGGGGTGGTTGCGATGGCAATCATATTGCCTGGCTCGCTACCATTCTCGAAGTTTATGCCTTCGGTTGCAGCGGCAGTTTCTGCTTGCTGACGTATGTAAGGGTTGAGAGGCTTGATCTGTTCCACGCCTGCGTTGCTTGCCTTGCAGAAAGAGATGCGGGCGTTTTGCTCATCTACGTCGATTCTGTCCACGCACATGCTGCGGAAGCCACCTTTGATGTCGCGGCTATCCTGAAGCTGGAGGTTGTGGTAGAAAAGATACCACTGACCTTGGAACTTGTGCAGATGGGTGTGGTTGTTGGCATACTGCCATCCTGTACCTTCGCATTCGCCTGGATTGTTCATGTAGTTGTTGCCATATTTCCACGACATGGAGTCGAGCGGAGTGTCGGACACCATATATCCCATGCAGCAGCGGGGCGGACATTCGTCGGAGAGGTTCCAGTCCGAATGGTCCTCCCAGTCTAAGTTGTAGGTATAGACGTATTTACCTCCAAGCATGTTCAGCTCGTTGGCTTCGAAATGATGCTGAGGGCGTGGATTGATGAAAGGACTGTCGAACGAGATCATATCCTTGCCTAGACGAGCGATGCGACTCCGTGCTGCGCCGAAAGCGAGCCATCCCACACCATTGTCGTCTATCATCACGCCTGGGTCGAATGGCACGTTGCAATCGCCCAGTCCTGGGGTTTTGGCATCGACCAGGCTCTGCTGGAGTGGAGAAGTCCAAGGGCCTACAGGAGATGTGGAGGTAAGTACGCCAGTGCCGTAGCCAGAGTTGGAGAAATAGAGGTAGAAATGCGTCTTGCCATCGTCCTCGATGCGAGAGGTGATGCTTGGAGCCCAAGAGTTGATGATCCAAGGTGCGAGCTCACCGACAGGGATTAGTCCGTGATAGGTCCAGTTGACCATATCGTCGGAAGACATCATGGCAAGTGTCTTGATCTTCTCATAGCCATTCTTCTCAGCGTTGAGATACTGCTCGTGGTCGTTGGTGCCATAGACATAGATTCGTCCCTCGTATTCCACCGCTGTAGGGTCGGCTGTGAATGTGTGGTCGATGATTGGGTTGTGATAGTTCTTCGTGATTTTCTCAGAGGTCTGTGCTGAGCAAGTGATGCTAAGCAAGAACAATGAAAGAGATAAAGTCAGTTTATTCATTATGCGGCAATAGATTAAAATGTTCATGAGTCTTGGTTTTGTTTCTGTTTGCAAATTTACACCTTTTTATATAATGAAGTGGGAATATTCGTCTCCGAAGTGGGAATATATGTGTTTTTTGTTCAAAAGTGCTTGATAAATGAATGAAAATTTGCTTTTCTATGTTATCTTTGCAAAATAAATTGCGAAAGAATAATTGTTTCAGAACAATCTTTGGATTACTAACTCAAAACACATTTATAGCGGATATGAAACTAAGACATCTCATTGCTGTTGCATTGATGTGCACAGCTTCGGCACATGCGCAGCAGACAAACCCTCTGCTTCAGAATGAAGCGAAAATCACGGAGATAATCAAGACTATGACTCTCGAAGAGAAGGTGAACATGCTGCATGGCAAGAACATGTTCTCTTCTGCCGGCATTGACCGACTGGGCATTGCCGACATAGAGTATGCTGATGGTCCATTCGGCATACGCGAGGAGATGGAGCCTCACTCGTGGAACTCTCTGAAGTGGGAAACCGACCGTGCCACATTCTTCCCAACAGGTTCTGCCCTTGCAGCCACATGGTGTCCCGACATAGCTTTCCAGTATGGCAAAGCAATGGCTATCGAGGCTCGCCTTCGCGGTAAGGACATGATTCTTGGTCCTGCAATGAACATTCAGCGACTTCCTACAGGCGGACGTACCTACGAGTATCTGAGCGAAGACCCAATACTGAGCGGTGAGCTTGCTGTTGGCTACACACTCGGAGCTCAGGGTAACAATGCTGCTGTGTGCCTGAAGCACTATGCTCTCAACAATCAGGAGAACATGCGTGGCTATGTGAATGTGAACATCACGGAACGTGCTATGCGCGAGATATACCTCACTCCGTTTGAGATGGCTGTGAAGCGTGCGAATGCGTATGGCGTGATGGCTGCCTACAACAAAGTGTGGGGACACTGGATCTCAGAGAATGCTCTGCTCCAGAACTATATCCTCCGCGACGAGTGGGGATTCAAGGGAATAATCATTTCTGACTGGGGAGGAACCCACTCCACAGTAGGTGCTGCCATAGGTGGCTTGGATGTGGAGATGCCAGGAAATACGTTCATGGGACAGGCCCTCATCGACTCAGTTAACTCGGGTGCTGTGCCAATGGAAGTGATCGACTCGAAGGTGCGTAACCTTCTCCGAGTGCGATTTGCCATTCCGCCTGTGCCAAAGGAGGAAGCAAACAAGAAGGTCACTTCTCAACCAGAGACTCAGGCAATTGCCTATCTCGTGGCAAGCAAGAGCATTGTGATGCTCAAGAATGATGATCACCTCCTTCCTATCAGCAAGAAGGCGAAGAATATCCTCATCGTGGGCGACAATGCTAACCGAACAATGGCGCAGGGTGGTGTAGGCGCTGGCGTGAAGACGCTGTATGAGGTCACACCGCTTGAGGGATTGCAGAAGGCGCTGAAGGGAAAGGCTAAGATCACCTATGTGAAGGGTTACGAGCCTAAGCCAAGAAGAAAGTGGGGCGAGAGAACAGATCCTGACCTGACAGAGTGGAACAACAATGCTGTTGCCTTGCGCAACGAGGCTGTCAATGCAGCAAAGAAGGCAGACTTGGTGATATTCATTGGTGGCGACAATCGTGAGGTAGAGACAGAGGGCTCTGACCGTACAAACATCGATTTGCCATTCTATCAGAACGAGCTGCTTGAGGCTATGGCGGCTGTGAATCCTAAGATTGTTAGCGTCATGGTGGCTGGTGCTCCTGTGGATTTGCGAGTTGTGAACAAAGTGTCGAGCAGTTTGGTTTACTCATGGTTCAATGGCTCAGAAGGAGGCAATGCCTTGGCAGACGTACTCACAGGAAAGATCGCGCCTTCGGGTAAGCTACCATTCACATTGCCAGTGAAACTGGAGGATTCGCCAGCATACGCTCTTGGGGTGTATCCTCAGAAGAACGAGTCGCAGCAGGCTGACGTGTTCGTAGGACTCGTGGATAATGGTCAGAACAGCAAGCGCAAGATGGAGCAGAAAGCCGATGCCGACTACAGCGAAGGCATAATGGTGGGCTATCGCTGGTTTGTCAGCAAAGGTGTGGCTCCAATGTACCCATTCGGCTATGGATTGTCTTATGTGCCTTTCCTGTATTCTGACGCCAAGGCAGAGTTGCAAGGCTCGGAGCTGCGTGTCACATTCACTCTCACCAATCAAGGTCGTATGAGTGCTGACGAAGTGGCACAGGTGTATGTGGGCCGTCCTGACAGCAAGGTGGAACGACCTAAGTATGAGCTTAAGGGATTCAAGCGCATAGCCCTCAAGGCAGGAGAGTCGAAGAGTGTGACAATCTCCATCCCTGTGGAGCAGTTGCGCCATTGGAATGAGTTCCAGCACGCATGGAACATTGAGAAGGGAAAGGTGACTATCCACATTGGCGGTTCGTCGGTTGACTTGCCTTTGCAGACAGAAATTGTGCTGTAGCGCATCATCAGGGAGGCGATTCCTTTATGGCGCAGGTATATTATCATTGGTATATGACAAAGGTAAAGTGAAAAGGGAAATAATCGATGTTTTTTCTGCGGAAAAAGAAAATTTCGCACAAAAATGATAGTTGTGTGAATTAAAATGCTTACTTTTGCATAGAATTATGGGAATGGGATGTGCTCACTCCCCAATCAATCGGTAATTAATAAAAAGCAAAAGATATGGAAAATATGGATTGGTCAAGCCTTGGCTTCGGCTATCGCAAGACCGACTACAACGTACGCTGTTACTATCGTGACGGCAAGTGGGGCGAGATTGAAGTTTGCTCCGAAGAGACTATTCCGTTGCACATGGCTGCAACTTGTTTGCACTACGGCCAGGAGGCATTCGAGGGCTTGAAGGCTTATCGCTGCCCTGATGGAAAGGTGCGCGTGTTCCGCTCGGACGAGAACGCAGCTCGCCTTCAGAGCACTTGCCGCGGCATCCTCATGCCTGAGTTGCCAACAGAGAAGTTCAATGAGATGGTAGATAAGGTTGTTCGTCTGAACGAGAAGTTTATCCCACCATACGAGAGTGGTGCATCACTCTACATTCGTCCTCTCCTCATCGGCACAGGCGCACAGGTGGGCGTTCACCCTGCCAACGAATATCTCTTCCTCATCTTCGTCACTCCAGTAGGTCCATACTTCAAGGGCGGCTTCTTCGCAAACCCTTACGTAATCGTGCGCGACTACGACCGTTCGGCTCCTCTCGGCACAGGTATCTACAAGGTGGGCGGCAACTATGCAGCTTCGCTTCGTGCTAACCAGAAGGCACATGAACTGGGCTATGCTTGCGAGTTCTATCCCGACGCTAAGGAGAAGAAGTACATCGATGAGGCTGGCGCAGCTAACTTCTTCGGTATCAAGGATAACACATACATCACTCCTAAGTCAACATCTATCCTCCCATCCATCACAAACAAGTCGCTCATGCAGCTTGCAGAGGATCTGGGCATCAAGGTGGAGCAGCGTCAGATTGCA
Organism: Bacteroidaceae bacterium; assembly: GCA_045600665.1. Lineage (GTDB taxonomy): Bacteria > Bacteroidota > Bacteroidia > Bacteroidales > Bacteroidaceae > Minthosoma. The sequence continues at coordinate 7,004 of JAZRYI010000010.1, read as the reverse complement.
GAAGACGAGCTTGAAACATTCGAGGAGGCAGGCGCTTGCGGCACAGCTGCTGTAATCTCGCCTATCTCTCGCATTGACGACATCGAGACAGGCAAGTCGTACGTGTTCGGCGAGAAGCCAGGCCCTGTGAGCGAGAAGCTCTTCAACCTCCTTCGCGGCATTCAGTATGGCATTGAAGAGGACAAGCATGGCTGGACACGAGTTGTGATTGACTAAAATGAAACATTTCCTCATAGCAGCAACCTCATCGGGATGTGGCAAAACCACGTTCACGATGGGGTTGCTGCGTTGTTTACGCAACAAAGGCTATGCCGTGCAGCCATTCAAGTGTGGCCCCGACTATATCGACACGATGTGGCACACGCAGGCATCGGGGTGCGAATCGGTCAACCTCGACACTTGGCTGAGTTCGCCAGAGCATGTGCACAAGCTGTTCAGCACCTACAGCGTCGAAGCCGACATCTGTGTGGCAGAGGGAGTGATGGGACTGTTTGATGGCTACGACAAACAGAAAGGCTCGTGCGCTGAGATTGCCAAAGTGTGCAATCTGCCCGTCATCCTTCTCATCAATGCCAAGAGCACGGCATACAGCGCAGCAGCCACAATCTATGGCTTCACGCATTTCGATCCAGAGCTGAAAGTTGCAGGCGTAGTGTTCAACCAAGTGTCGAGCGAGAGCCATTACTCCTATCTCAAATCCGCTTGCGACGATGCCGGTGTCCCTTGTTTTGGCTACATCAAGAAAGCAAAGGACATAGAGCTTCCTTCTCGTCATCTTGGACTTACGATAGATGAGAAATATCGCGTCGATGAATACATGGAGCGTGTGGCACAACTGGTGGAAGCGACTGTGGATGTTGACGCTATCCTCTCACTCACATCCTCTGAAGTGGTGTGGACTACACCGCCTGAGTGGAGTGGCCCACACCGCCGAGGTGGTGTGGCCCACACCACTTTCCCTTTTGTGGAAGGAACGCCAAAACGTATTGCGGTGGCACGTGACAGCGCTTTCGACTTCACCTATCGAGCAAACATTGATGCGCTGAAAAAGATTGGAGAGGTGTGCTTTTTCTCTCCAATCGCTGATGAGGCAATGCCCGAAGGCACAGACTTCCTCTATCTTCCTGGAGGCTATCCTGAGTTCTACCTCAAGGAGCTGTCTGCCAACTGCTCTATGCTTCGTTCCGTTCGCGATTACATCAATGCAGGAGGCGCTGGCATTGCGGAGTGCGGCGGCATGCTGTATCTGTGCAAGGACATCATCGGAATGGATGGCAATACCTATCCGATGGCAGACGCGTTTCATCTGCGTGGCACGTTCGAGGGCATGAAACTGCATTTGGGCTATCGCTCGCTTCAAGTGCCAGAGAACGAACTGTTTGTAGGAAATACTCATTCTTCATTATTGAAGGGACATGAGTTCCATTATTCCGATATCATCGAATTGCCAAATGCAGAGCAATCCGTTGGCGAGCAATTCTCAGCTAAAGGCACTCCTGTACCAACAAAGCTGTACAGGAAGAATAATTTCTATGCTGGCTATACGCATTGGTATTGGGCAGAATAAAGAGCGCATCGTCATCACGACGATGTGCTCTTCCTTTTTTATTATATGTATTAACTAAAACTATTTGCAATGCGGTTTTTGCTGCAAAGTGCAATGTGATTTATTGCAATCGGAATGTAACAGGCAGCGAGAACTTCACCCTCACTGATTTGCCATTCTGACGACCGGGTTGCCACTTAGGCATTGCGCTCACCACTCGCATCGCTTCCTTGTCGAGGGCAGGGTGAACACTTTTGATCACCTTGGGCTCTACTATCGTGCCATCTTTGTTCACGATGAAGGATACGATGACTCTGCCTTGTGCACATGTCTCTGATGCAGCGGCTGGGTATCTCAGATTCTTGGTCAGCCACTGGCTCAGCGCTTTGTCGCCGCCTGGGAATGATGGCATGTACTCTGCCACTTCTTTCACGTCCTCTTCGTCCGAAACCTCTTGGCTTGGTGCAGGAGGGCCGATAGTGGTGTGCCCAACGTTGCTTGATGGTGCAGACAAGGCTTCGGTTGACGATTCGCTTGTCTCAATCTTCTCTTCGCTTATGTCTTCGGTGTTCTCCACAATGTCGAGAATCTCTGCTACTTGAGGCACTTCTGCTGCAGGGGGTGGGGTGGTGGTGAAGAACACCTGCTGAGTGATAGGCACAAGCTCGGTGTTGTCGTCGAACACTGATGCGGAATACACTACGTCGGTTTCCACGTATGTGCGAGTTGTGTACTCAAATGCTGCGAACAGTGTTGCAAGCGCGGAGATGAATCCAATCAGGATGTTGGTAGTTCTGGTGACTTCCAGATTTGCTGCCATCGTTTTCTTTACTTCCATATTCAGTTTTGTTTTAGCGGGTTAATGAATGATGGTGCAAAAGTATAATGCTCCTCTGATCTTTCTGCAAATATTTCTCCACTTATTTTCAGAGTGTCTAATAATTTTACACTTTTGTGTCCAAATCTTTGACACTTGCATGAATTCTTCTTACCTTTGTCGTCGATAAATGAATTCAACAATAAAAAAATACAGAGGAAACGATGAAAAAGCTTTTATTCGCTATGCTTTCGGCATTATGTGCAGGCAATGCCAAGGCGCAAACATACGCTGAGAGCTATATGCCATGGGAGGGAAACAAGGTGCAGTGGAGCGACTTCTGGTCTAAGACTCCAGTGTCCGATTCGCTCGTAGTGGAGTATGCGTACATGGCTGAACCGAAATTTTGCATAAAGAAAGTGAATGGCGTGAAGTATGAGTATATCACCTACAATTCATACTTCAACAGAAGCCTCTCGTGGGTGAAGCCAGACGTGAAGACACCAACTCTGCTGAAGATGAGTCAGACGGATTTCGACTTGTGGGAACTCTGTGGCAGAAAGAGTGTTGCCGACTATTACAATGGAGCAAATGCAAATATTGAAGATGTGTTCAAGTTCTATAAGAATCTGTGTCTCAAGCGACAGAACGAGTTGTATCGCTCCACAGGCAGAGGCACAGATGCTGAGAAAGTGGATGAGTGGGCAGAAGAGGTGGCGAAGGAATTGGATGAGTATGAGTTCTCGGTAGAGGAATACGCAAATACATGTGAGCCGAAAGGGCGTGGCTTCTTTTCTTTTGGTCTCACATCTCACATTCCTTTCAGCGACTACGTCACTCCTTTGTACGGATTGGATATGGGGTTTGCTTTGGAGTGCAAGAAGTCGTGGTTTGGCATGGATTTGTCTTTGTATGGCTTAGGAAAGTGCAACGAGGCAATCTGTGGCAAGAAAGGTCGCATTGATGAAGGTGATGAGGTGTTTGGTGTCAGCATGAGTTTGCTGTATGGCTACAATGTTGTGAATCAGGGCAAGACGGAACTTACGCCATACGTGGGTGTAGGTTTGAAAACATACGATGGTGGTGAACTGTACGAGGAGTACCACCGCGACAACAGTGCAAACAAGTTTGAGAAAGCTGGTTTCTCGCTTGGAGTTGGCACGATGGCTAACTTCTCCCTCTCACGCGGCATCACTCTCCTGCCTAACCACAAATGCCGCATCAACGACACCTCGCTTCAGGTGAAGCCATACTTCTGCATGACTTACTTCGGAGGCGACCTTGGCTGGGTGCCATCTATAAACTGCTCTGTATCTGTCAGTTTCAACGGATTCTTGTTGCAGCGTTGATTCTACATTTTCATAAACAAGAGAAAGAATTGCGATGATGGCACCAATAGTCCTTAAATTAGTGAAGATTAGAGCGTTGTAGGTGTGATGAGTGCGTTTTGACTCGTCACACACTCATCACACCGATAATGAACAGAACATCAGTAGGCTAACATGCCGCTGTGATGAGTGATGAGTGTTTTTAATTTCTGGACGATTGAGGAACCAGTGAGGAAATTGAAACGAAATGAAAACCACTCTTCACTCTTCACAAACAAGGAGAAACATACTGATATTCATGTCTTTAAATGGGTGAAGAGTGGGTGAAGAGTGTGTGAAGAGTTGAAAAGCACTCTTCACACACTCAATAATCTGTTATTCAGATATTTATCCCCAAAAGATGAAGAGTGAAGAGTTTTCGCGGACATTCATTTTTTCTGAGAATGCGAGCTGTGCTCGTCTTTACAGACCTCAACAAGTGCTTCGTCCCCTCCCTTAATTCGCATTCGCTGAATTCTTCTAACCGCTTCCTATGAATAACCGTATTCGTACCGTGTGAATAACCGTATTCATACCGTATGAATAACCATATTCATATCGTATGAATATAAGTATTCACGCTGCATGAATAAAGTGAATTCATGACACAAGCGTTGACTTTATCGTGAATCATCGTGAACTATCGTGAAATTCTTCTACCATCTCACTAACCTCCGCTACCCAATTAAAAGAGTTTTAGGAGTAGCGGTACACAAAAAGATGAGAATTTTTATGTTTTTGTAGAAAAAACACTCAGTACACACATGTTTGCGTAGCGCAGTTTGTGTATTTTGTACTCTCGGCATTTTTTTTGCTTCATTTTCTTGCTTATGAGAAAAGAATAACATATCTTTGCACACGGATTTGGAAACAAGGCGGCATCCTGCTGCCTTTGTGCAAGGGAATCAGGTGAAAGACCTGGACAGTTCCTGCTGCTGTAACTCCTAAGTTTTGAAGGGCTGGCACTCAAGTCACTGCGATAAGCGGGAAGACGCCGGTTCAAGGAGAAGTCAGAATACCTGCCAAAGTCCGTGCCAAAGTGGCTGCGCAACACAGGAGATTTGGGCGCGTTGCTGATGATGTTTTTACTCCGTTAAAGTATGTGATGATGCTTTTATGCTCGCCTCAGTCGTGGTGGGCGTGGGTATAGTGTATTGCTTTCCCACGCAGCAAAAAACTCGTTTTTTTTTTCAGTTTATATAATAATTCGTTTAAAGTTGGTGAAAATAGGGCTTCCGATAGCGTTCGGTTAGCCCTATTTTTTGTACCTTTGTCGAAAATTATATCTTCGTGACGATAACAAAAAGGATCTCCAAAAATCCTTTTTGGACGCAAAATAAATAAACCAAAACCTATAACTCATGCTAAAAGAATTGCTAAAAATGATGGTGGCAGCGGCTTTGACGCTTGCACCTCTCAGTGCCTCGGCACAGAATCCTTACATGCCATTGTGGGAGTACATCCCTGATGGCGAGCCTTACGTGTTTGAAGACCCTGATCGTCCAGGTGAGTATCGTGTGTATGTATATGGCTCCCACGACAATCTCATCACTCAGTATTGCGGTCGCGACCAGGTGGTGTGGTCAGCACCTGTCAATGACTTGAGCAACTGGCGCTATGATGGCGTTATCTTCAGGTCGTACATTGGTGGCGATGGACGTCCTTTGAAGGCCGACGGACTTGCCGATGTGCTATATGCTCCCGATGTGGCAATGAAGGTGGGCAAGGACGGAAAGAAGCAGTACTACCTCTATCCAAACAATCAGGAGTGGGGACGCAATGGACAGGTTGCTGTGAGCGATCGCCCTGATGGTCCTTTCAAGGTTATCAATTGGGACAAGTCAAACCCAACTCGCAACGTGGGCGTGCTTGAGTTCGACCCAGGCGTGTTTGTTGACGACGATGGCAGAGTGTATGGCTACTGGGGCTTTGAGCACTCATACGCAGCAGAGTTCGATCCTGAGACAATGGCAACCGTAAAGCCTGGCACTCAGATCATCGACGGTATGGTGTCGAACTGCAAAGAACCTGGCATATTCCGTTTCTTCGAGGCATCATCCATGCGCAAGATTCAGGACAAGTATGTGTTCATATATAGCCGAATGACTGATGAAGGCGAGTTTGGTCTTCCTTCTGTCAACTACACTCTTGCATACGCATACTCCGACAATCCTCTTGGTCCTTGGACATACGGCGGCACGCTCATCGACGGTCGTGCTCGCGAGACAGACGAGAATGGCAAGACAATCTGCACGGCTGTTCCGTATGGCAACACTCACGGCAGTCTTTGCGAGATAAACGGCAAGTGGTGGATATTCTATCATCGTCAGACAGGTACAGACGAATACTCTCGTCAGGCTATGGTGGCTCCTGTCACTGTGAAGGTTGAAAAGGGCAAGGGCGGCAAGGTCACAATCTCCGAGGGTGAATACAACTCCGAGGGCTTCATGACAGAAGGTCTCAATCCGCTCCATCGCTCAATGGCAGGCTGGGCTTGCTACCTTATCAATCCTAAGGGCGTGGAGCACAACTATCCTAACAACGTGTTCACAGGCTCGTACGTCAAGGCAACTCGTGTCGGTACAGACGTGGCAGAAGCGCTCTCAAGCCTTCGTGAGCCATATTGCCCAGTCATCAACAACACCAGCGGCTCTATTGTTGGCTACAAGTATTTCAACTTTGACCACACAGCAAAAGCAAATGCCATCGATCTCAATGTTCGCATCAAGCCAGAAGGCATAGATGGTAAGGTTACCGTTATGATCGGCAATCCGAAGGAAAGCAATGGCGGCAAGAAGATTGGTGAGTTCAGCGTCAGCAAGAATGCCAAGAAAGAGATGACCGAAGTGAGCATACCAGTCAATGCTCTCAATGGCGTAAAGGGCAAGCAGGCGCTCTTCTTCGTATTTGCTTCCAGCACAGAAGACAAGTCAATCTGCGAACTCTACGACTTCCAATTCGTGAAGAAATAAGAACAGCGTCTTGCGCTATGCACAGAAAAGATTCCAAGCATTGTTTGGAATCTTTTCTGTGTGCTTTTTTGGCGCATGTACATTTTTCCGTGGATAGCCCACTTCGCAGCACTAACTGATGAGGGATGGCAAAGATAGAGCTTATCCAAAGATCTTGCATATTCTAAAGAAAAAGAACGGTAAATCTGATACCCCCTTGACTTCTGTTCTCAAAGTCTTGATACCTGAGTTCAGAGACTCAGAATGTGCATTGGTTACAAAGGTGGTATAATAGTTGAGCAGGTCTTCTTCCCGTTCCTTGA
>JAZRYI010000009.1:0-9568 GCA_045600665.1 Bacteroidaceae bacterium | reverse complement strand
TGCCCGTTTTAACCACTTACCTACCTACCCGATTCGTGACTCGCACAGGATTCAAACCTGTAACCTTTTGATCCGTAGTCAAATGCTCTATTCAGTTGAGCTAGCGAGCCAAGTTTCCTTAGTCTTAAGAGGTGGGCGTTGTCGGATTCGAACCGCCGACCCTCTGCTTGTAAGGCAGATGCTCTGAACCAGCTGAGCTAAACGCCCTCTTGTTATGTTCTTTGTAGCGCCTACGGGAATCGAACCCGTGTTCCATGCGTGAGAGGCATGTGTCCTAGCCGCTAGACGAAAGCGCCATCTGATTGGCTTCTCCAAAACATCAACCATTGGCTAGATGGTTGTAGCGCCTACGGGAATCGAACCCGTGTTCCATGCGTGAGAGGCATGTGTCCTAGCCGCTAGACGAAAGCGCCATTTGTTTGGGCGGAAGGAGGGGGATTCGAACCCCCGGTACGCGTAATTACGTACGTCAGTTTAGCAAACTGGTGGTTTCAGCCACTCACCCATCCTTCCGGAATCCCGTGTTCTGAAGTCGCAAGACATTTGTGAGAAATCCTCGTTAGAGGGGTTCCTCTGTCAATTGCGATGCAAAGGTAGAGAGTTTTTTTGAATCTCACAAGCATTTCCGAAGAAAAATCACTAACTTTGCAAAAAATTTACGAAATCAAACAAAATAAAAAGATTTATGCATACAAAAGAAGAGAAAATGCAAGCTTTTGGCAGATTATTGGACGTCATGGATGATCTGCGAGAAAAGTGCCCTTGGGACCGAAAACAGACATACGAATCTCTTCGTCCCAACACGATAGAAGAAACCTACGAGCTTTGCGACGCTCTGATGAAGCATGATGAGCTTAACATCTGCAAAGAACTTGGTGATGTGTTGCTGCACATTGTATTTTACGCAAAGATTGGCAGCGAAAACAACCAGTACGACATTGCGGACGTGTGCAACAAGCTTTGCGACAAGCTCATATTCCGTCATCCGCACGTGTATGGCGAAGCCGTTGCCAACACAGCAGGAGAAGTTGTGCAGACTTGGGAACAGATAAAGCTGAAAGAGAAAGACGGCAACAAGACTGTGCTTTCCGGCGTGCCTGATGCTCTCCCTTCCCTCGTCAAGGCGTATCGCATACAAGACAAAGCGAGAAATGTTGGCTTCGATTGGGAAGAACGCGACCAAGTGTGGACAAAGGTTAAGGAGGAAATCAGCGAATTTGAGCAGGAAGTTGCGAATATGGACAAAGAAAAGGCTACAGCAGAATTTGGCGACGTGCTTTTCTCCCTCATCAATGCAGCTCGCCTCTACAAGATCAACCCAGACAACGCCCTTGAGAAGACAAACCAGAAATTCATCAAGCGCTTCAACTACGTAGAGGCTAAGGCAAAAGAAAAAGGCCAAGCCTTAAAAGACATGACCTTAGCCGAAATGGACGAATACTGGAATGAAGCGAAGAGCAAAGCATAAGCTCTACACATTATATATATAATATAGCGTTAAAAGAGATTTGGCTTTCTCTTTCTTGCTTCTTCAAGCGACACTATGTCGGACTTCTCATCAGATTTCTCTGAGCGAAGTTCGGCATATTTCTTATTCAGCTGCTCCACGTACTCATCGTGCTGATCCGGATTCAGCAAACGAGCAGACGCAATCACGTTCTGCGATGCATCCTTCATCCACAGCACTGGGCCATGATATACAGGCGCAATCTTCAATGCTGTATGCAATTCACTCGTTGTCGCACCACCTATCATGATAGGAATATGCACATCCCTTTCCTCCAGCATGCGAGCCACAGCCACCATCTCCTCAAGCGAAGGAGTGATAAGACCAGAAAGACCGATGACATCCACATTCTCCTCAATGGCGCGATTCACAATATCCTCTGTAGGCACCATAACGCCGAGGTCGATTATCTCGTAATTATTGCAAGCCAGAATCACGCTTACAATATTCTTGCCAATATCGTGCACATCACCCTTCACAGTAGCAAGCAGCACCTTTCCAGCCTTCGCTGCACCTTCGCTTCGCGATGCCTCAATCAGCGGCTGCAACACACCCACTGCCCTCTTCATCGTGCGCGCCGTCTTCACCACTTGCGGCAAGAACATCTTGCCAGCACCAAACAGCGTGCCAACCGTGTTCATCGCATCCATCAATGGTCCCTCAATAATCTTCACTGGATTGCCATACAATTGCACCGCTTCCTCCAGATCCTTTTCAAGATAGTCGCCAACACCCTTCACCAATGCATGCTTCAATCGCTCTTCCACCGAACCATTGCGCCATGATTTGGCATCAGTCTTTGGCACGACGCCACCATTCTTCAGTGCCTCTTTCTCTGCCTCCTTCTCAGCCTTGATGCGATCAGCTATTTCAATCAGTCGCTCAGTGGCATCCTCACGCCTGTTCAGCAACACATCATCTATTGCAAAAAGCACATCATCTGGAATGTCGCTGTATATCACCTGAGTGGCAGGATTCACAATACCCATGTCCTGTCCTTTGCCAATCGTATGATAAAGGAACACAGCATGCATTGCCTCTCTTATGTAGTTGTTGCCACGAAAGGAAAACGACAGGTTTGACATGCCTCCAGACACATGCGCGCCTGGCAGATTCTGACGAATCCATTCTGTGGCTCGAATGAAGTCAAGACCATAATTGTTATGCTCCTCCATGCCTGTTGCAACAGCCAGCACATTAGGGTCGAATATGATGTCATTTGGATTGAATCCAACCTTATCCACAAGCAATCGGTAAGCACGCTCGCAAATCTCAATCTTGCGATCATAAGTGGTTGCCTGTCCCTTCTCGTCAAACGCCATCACTACCGTGGCAGCGCCAAGACGCTTTATTTCCTCAGCATGAGCAATGAACTTCTCCTCTCCCTCTTTCAGAGAAATAGAGTTTACGATGCTCTTGCCCTGCACGCATTTCAATCCTGCGCGTATCACCTCCCAGTCGCTTGAATCAATCATCACTGGCACCTTGCTTATGTCAGGATCAGACATAAGCAGATTGAGGAACGTGACCATCTCAGCCTTGGCATCGAGCAAGCCATCATCCATGTTTATGTCAATCACGAGCGCTCCGTCCTCCACTTGCTTTCGTGCAATGGAAAGAGCCTCGTCATAATTCTTCTCATTTATCAGGCGAAGGAATTTGCGCGAGCCTGCCACATTGCATCGCTCACCCACGTTGATGAAACGGCGCTCTGGCGTCAGTTCCAGCAGTTCCAATCCACTCAGCCACATTCTGCCAGGCTTCTGTGCTGGAATATGCGGAGCCTTCCCTGTCACAAGCTCTGGGTACTTGGCAATGAATGCCTCCGTCGTGCCGCAGCATCCGCCAATGATGTTCACAAGTCCTTCATCCACAAACTCCTTCATCTGCTCTGCCATCATCTCTGGTGTCTGGTCATACAAGCCTAGCGAATTTGGCAAACCAGCATTAGGATGAGCAGAGATATAGTAAGGTGCCTTTTCTGCCAGCAACTTGATGAATGGCTTCAACTGTCTTGCTCCAAACGAGCAGTTCAGTCCCACAGACAGTATGTCAGCATGCTGTATTGATGCAAGGAACGCTTCAAGAGTCTGTCCCGACAGCGTTCTGCCCGCAGTGTCGCTCACTGTCACCGACAGCATCACAGGCACCCTCTTGCCCACGTTCTTCATAGCCTCTTCTGCTGCATAGATTGCAGCCTTGGCATTGAGCGTGTCAAAAATCGTCTCCATCAGCAATGCATCCACGCCACCCTCTATCAGCGCCTCAATCTGCTCCACGTATGCATCCACCAGCTCATCGAAAGTGAGGTTTCGCAAAGCAGGGTTATTCACATCAGGCGATATGGAAAGTGTCTTGTTCGTAGGTCCAATGCTTGCAGCCACGAAACGTGGCTTATCTGGATTCTTCTTCGTGTATTCGTCAGCCAGCTCTCTCGCTATGCGAGCACCAGCCAGATTCATTTCTCGGCAATACTCCTCCACCGCATAATCTGCCATCGACACTCTCTGCGACGAGAATGTGTTGGTAGTGATAATATCTGCGCCTGCCTCCAAGTACTTTCTATGGATATCCTGAATCACATCTGGCCTTGTCAAGCAGAGAATATCATTATTGCCCTTCATCAATCCTGGCACATCAACAAAACGGTCACCACGGAAATCATCTTCCGTGAGACCGTACTGCTGAATCATTGTTCCCATGGCGCCATCCAGCACCAGTATCCTATCCTTTATAATTTCTTGCAGAGTCATAATTCATTTTCAATCAAGCATGAACACAAAGCAGGCTAATACTTCATAGCCCTATCCATCTCTCTCCTATCCTCTTTCTCCTTCAGCGTCTGACGCTTGTCATACTCCTTCTTGCCTCGAGCCAGCGCTATCACAAGCTTAGCCAAGCCCTTCTCATTTATGAAGAGCCTCACAGGCACTATAGTGAAGCCAGGAGCCTTTGTATCCTCCTGCAGATTGCGAATCTCCTTCTTGTTCAGAAGCAGCTTTCTCTCACGCCTCTCTGTGTGATTGTTATAAGATCCCTGCTCATACAGAGCCACATACATATTCTTCACCCACAGCTCACCATTGTTGATATAGCAGTACGTATCCACAAGACTCGCCTTGCCCTGGCGGATAGACTTGATCTCCGTACCCGTCAGCACTATGCCTGCCGTAATGGTGTCGATGAACTCATAGTCAAACGACGCGCGCTTGTTCTTGATGTTCACCTGCTGAGGCTTTGCTATCTTATTATTCTTTCCCATACTATAAAATATACTTTTCCAGATCCTTGCTTATCATCTCTGCCACCTTCGGAGTCACCTCCTCCTGATAGTCGTCAAGGAAATCGTCTCCAAGGTCGTTCAGCTCTTCCTGCTGCTCATACAGAGCCATGAACTCATCGTCATCCATGTCCTTCATCAACTCATCCTGATGCAGATGATACTGTTTCTTCACTTCATACAGGAACTTAGAGAACTCCTTCATGCCCCAGAACTTCTTCACCACCATCGGGAACGGTCCCTCCAGCACATAAGGAGCATAGCCATTCATTATCAGCTGAATGAAACCACCCTCCATCACTTCGTCCAGTATGTATCGGTAGCACAGCACAGCATGCTGATCAGCCGACAGCATATCCATATTGTCAGCCGTCAGAGCGCCCCCCACAGCCTTCAGATAACCGTCTGTCACGGTTTCCACCAACTGTGCCGGAGCCAGCTTAGCCATTCTATGCATCTCCATCTTATCGAATGTCAATCCCTCAAAATTGAGCATCACATGGTCGCACTTATCTGCTATCGACTCTGGCGAATTGTACGTAGCCAAGCCAAATGTATAGATGCCTGCCGACATTCCTGCCTGCAATCCAGTGAATGCATCCTCAAACACCACGCACTCATCCAGCTCTGCGCCAAACACGCTCGCACCCCTCAGGTAGCAATCCGGATCTGGCTTGCTTGCTGCAAAGTCCTCGCTCGTCAGCACCCTGTCAAACAAGCTGTTGAACTCAGGCAACTGTGCCTCCACGCTCTTCATCTTCTTCATATTGGAGCTCGTCACCACAGCACACTTCACCCCGTGTGCCTTCAAGTCTCTCAGGAACTCCAAAGCACCCGGAATGAACTCATACTTCATAGTCCTCTCCCACTCATCCAGGCCCGCAGTCAGCTCTTCCTGCACCTGCGGATCAGGGAAGTACCTCTCAAATATCTGCGTCAGCGTCGTGCCCTTAATCAGGTTCTCCAATCCTGGCACATCAGGCCTGTATTTCCTTGCCATGCTGCCCCAGAACACCGAGTACTGTCCCTCCGTGTCAAACAGCGTGCCATCGAGGTCGAAGAGAGCCACCTTCAGCGGCATCAGCCTCTTCTCCAATATATTCTCACTTATACTTTCTTCTATCATCAAATAACGTATTTTGTGCAAAGATAAGTATAAAAACTCAATCTTCCACACAATCAGAGAAAAAAGTGCATTTCCCCCACTCTGCATAGCCCAAACCTGCCAAGCAAGCGCTATGCCAGATGCAGCCACTACATATTAGCCTTGAGGGCATCGATGAGCTGCTGGTACTCCTCATCCGAGAGATATACCTTGCCTGGATTCATCTGGAATATGCCGCCATAGTCGGGACCATCCACATACTTTGGGGCGAGGTGGAAATGAAGGTGGCAAAGCTTGTCGCTGTATGCGCCATAGTTTATCTTCTCTGGGTTGAATGCCTTCTGCATGGCAGATGTGACGCAGCATACGTCAGCCATGAATGCGTTGCGCTCCTCCTCACTGAGCTCGTTGAGGTCGTTCACATGACCATTGTACGCCACGAGACAGCGGCCGCGGTATGTCTGCTCCTTGAACAGGAATGCGCGTGAAACGCTGAGGTCGGCAAACTTTATCATGAGGTTCTCGTAGTTGTCTGTGCAGTAGAGGCACTGCTTTGGATCGCTGTACATAGTGTTTAGTTTTATAAATGTTAGTAATTTTCGTCTTGATTTGAAAGAATAAGCAAAATTACAAAATATGCACCACTTTCTCTGCTATTTGTTAGTGTTTTTTTAATATAATGCTTCTCTAAACAGCAAAAAGAGAACAAAAACATCAGTTTTTTGCTTTTTATCATTCACTTTTTTCTTGCTTTATGATTTTTCAGTTAACTTTGTATGACCTAATTAACAACAAGCAAAGCTTGCAAACTAAGCATGCTCACTCTGAAAACATTAATACCTATTATATGAGAAGCTTAAAATTACTAGCAGCGGCATTGTCGTCCGCAATGTTCCTATCGTTCACAACCAACGATGGCGACGATAACGACTATCCTTTCAAGAACCCTAAACTTCCAGTAGAGAAACGCGTTGACGACCTCATCAGCCGCCTCACCCCAGAGGAGAAGGTAGGCATGATGATGAACCGTTCGGCAGCAGTCGAGCGACTTGGCATACCTGCCTACAACTGGTGGGGCGAAGCATGCCACGGACTCATGGGCGTGAGCGACGTAACAGTGTTCCCACAGTGCATTGCCCTCGCATCCACATTCGACGACGAGGCAGAGCTGAAAGCCTACACCATGGTGTCGGACGAAGCGCGCGGACGCTACAACTCCCTTCCTCGCACAGGCGACATCGGTCCATACGTCTCTGCCCTTCCTAACCTCACATTCTGGGCACCAAACGTCAACATCTTCCGCGACCCACGCTGGGGACGCGGCCAGGAGACATACGGCGAGGATCCATACCTCAGCTCGCGAATGGGCTTGAACGTAGTGCTTGGCATGCAGGGCAATGACTCAAAGTACTACAAGACACACGCATGCGCAAAGCATTTCGCTATACACAGCGGTCCTGAACCACTCCGTCACAAGTTCAATGCAGAGCCATCCGGACGTGACCTCTGGGAAACATACCTCCCAGCCTTCCGCACCCTCGTGACAGAAGGCAACGTGCAGGAAGTGATGTGTGCATACAGTGCCTACGAAGGAGAGCCATGCTGCAACTCCAGCCGCCTGCTCATCAACATCCTTCGCAACCGCTGGGGATTCAACGGACTCGTGGTGAGCGACTGTGATGCCATCAACGACTTCTACAACAAAGGCGCTCACGGCACGCATGCCAACGCAATGGTGGCAAGCTCAGAGGCTGTGCGCAACGGTACCGACCTCGAGTGCGGCAAGAGCTATCAGTCGCTCGTGGAGGGCATGAAGCAAGGCACTATCAGCGAGAAGGAGATAGACGTATCTCTACGCCGTCTCATCAAGGCGCGCATCGAGCTGGGCATGTTCGATCCTGACGAGCTGAACCCATACTCAAAGATTCCTGGAAGCGTAGTTGACTGCCAGGCACACCGCGACCACGCCCTCCTCTTGGCTCGCGAGGCACAGGTGCTGCTCAAGAACAAGAACAACGTGCTCCCATTGTCTAAGAGCCTCAAGAAGATTGCCGTAGTAGGTCCTAATGCCGACAATGCTGAGATGATGCGCGGCAACTACAGCGGCACGCCAACTCACTGCATCACAATCCTGCAGGGCATAAAGAACAAGATGCCAAATGCTCAGGTTGACTACATCAAGGGTTGCGAGATCGAGAACGAGTACATCCAAGTGCCAAAGATGCAGCTCATCAAGGGCAATGGCAAGGACGGCTTCTACAGCGAGTACTATGCCTCTACCGACTGGACAGGCAACACAGTGCGCACTGCTAATGCCACAACCATCAACTACATGACCGACGGTGGCTACGGCTTCGGCGATGGCGTGCCATCAAGCGACTTCACAGCACGCTACACAGGCAAGTTCACAAGCGACTTCACAGGCGACCTCTGCATCTCCATCAGCGGCACATCCTACACAGTGAAGGTGGACGGCGACAGCATCGGCAGCTCCAACCCTAAGCCACTCTCTTTCACTTTCACTCCTGGCATGGAGCTCACAGAGGCTCAGCGCCAGGAGCTCATGGCGAGCGGTATGTTCCGTCGCCGCGGTCCTAACGTGATCATGAAGACTGTGGAAGCAGGCAAGACATACGACATCGAGATACTCTTCAAGTCGGCATCAGCAGGCACAAACTCACGTCTCAACGTGGACATCTACCAGCGCAAGATAGCTGAGTTTGACGAGCTCAAGAACCAGGTGAAGAACTACGACGCAGTCATCTACGTAGGCGGCATCACATCATCGCAGGAAGGTGAAGGACACGAGCGCAGCAATATCGAGCTGCCAGCCGTTCAGCTCCGATGCCTCAAGGCTCTCAGCGAGTCTGGCATGCCTGTTGTGTACGTGAACTGCTCAGGCAGCTGCGTGGCACTGGGTGAGGCAGAGCCATACTACGACGCCCTTCTTCAGAGCTGGTACTCAGGCCAGGAAGGCGGCACAGCTATCGCCGACGTGCTCTTCGGCGACTTCAACCCATCGGGCAAGCTTCCTGTCACATTCTACAAGTCAACTGACCAGCTCCCTGACTTCCTCGACTACAGCATGGACAACCGCACATACCGCTACTTCAAGGGCAATCCGCTCTACTCGTTCGGCTACGGCCAGAGCTACACACAGTTCGAGTTCGGTCAGGCAAAGCTCTCCAAGTCGTCTGTCAAGGCTGGCAAGGGCGTGGACATCGCCATCCCAGTGACAAACGCAGGCAGCATGAATGGCGCAGAAGTAGTGCAGGTGTATGTGAAGAGCCTCACCAACCCAGACGCTCCTATCAAGTCGCTCAAGGCATACAAGCGTGTGGACATCGAGGCTGGCAAGACAGCAACAGTGAAGCTCTCTCTCCGTCCAGATGCATTCGCATACTATCAGGAAGACCGCGACGACCTTGCCGTGTTCCCTGGCAAGTATCAGATTCTCTACGGCAACTCATCGCGCGACAACGACCTCAAGTCCTTGTCTTTCGAGGTGAAGTAAACGAAAATGTCGTAATATAACGTGAGTTCGACCAATTGTATTTTGTGCCCTTCGGGCCAATTGAAAAAACATAAAAGAAACAATAAAAACATAAAAAAACAGTTCAATTATTGTTTTTTTTGGTTTTTGTTCTGTTTCTACAAGGTTTTTCTTAACATGGCG
>JAZRYI010000008.1:0-36754 GCA_045600665.1 Bacteroidaceae bacterium | reverse complement strand
TCATCCACGATGGCGAAGTTGTGAACGCGCTGTACAAGTTCCTTTGGAGCCATTGCCATATTGTCGCGGAGGTAGTCGAAGCCAAATTCATTGTTGGTACCGAAAGTGATGTCTGCCTTGTATGCCTTACGGCGTGCTTCTGAGTTTGGCTGATGCTTGTCAATGCAATCCACAGAGAGACCATGGAACATATAGAGAGGGCCCATCCACTCGGAGTCACGCTTGGCGAGGTAGTCGTTGACTGTGACTACGTGCACACCATTGCGAGAGAGGGCATTAAGGAATACAGGGAGAGTAGCTACGAGCGTCTTACCTTCACCTGTTGCCATTTCTGCAATCTTGCCTTGGTGTAGTACTGTGCCACCAAAGAGCTGAACGTCATAGTGGATCATGTTCCAAACTGTGTCATTACCTCCTGCTATCCAGTGGTTATGCCAGATTGCCTTGTCGCCTTCGATGTCAACGAAGTCGTTGTTGATAGAGAGCTCTCGATCGAAGTCGTTAGCGGTCACTTCCACATTTCCGCCTTCGCTTGTTGCAAAACGGCGAGCAGTGTCCTTCACGATGGCGAATACAGTTGGGAGTACCTCTGTCAATCCTACCTCGAAGATATCGAGAACTTCTACCTCTTTCTTGTCGATAGCCTCAAAGATTGGCTGACGCTTGTCGATGTCTGTTTCCTGAATCTTAGCACGAAGCTCTTCGATTTCTGCTCTCTTTTCTTTCACACTATCTTGCAGATAAGCCTTGATCTCATCCACCTTTGCACGAAGCTCATCGTTTGTAAGCTTCTGAATTTCTGGTTCCACGGCAAGCACTTGATCAACAATAGGACGAATCTCCTTGATGTCGCGAGATGCCTTGTTGCCAAAGATGCTGCTTAGGAATGCGTTTAATGAAAATGCCATATATTGTTTTGTTTTTATTCGATATTGTTGTTATTTTTATTTTATAGGGTTTATAGTATATTTAATATTGTTTATACATCCCTTATATTTAATAATGTGTAATCAGAAGAGTGGGGCACTGCTACAACCATTCGGAGCACGTATGCGGATGTGGTGTGCTACGGTTGGTGCGATGCAGTCGATTGTGACAGGAGTTGCCACTTTTGCAGGCTTGAGGTCATATCCAAAGAATATTAGTGGGAACTCGAAGAATGAGTCGCGCTGCATCTTCTTTGTGTTCCTGTCCTCATTCACGAGATTCCATCCTGGCACAACCTGAATGAGGATGTCGCCTGAGCATTTAGGATTGAATCCGTTACGGATGTTGCTTACGCCTGGCGTCCAAGCTCCTTGCGCTATGCGACGAGAGGAGAATACATCTCTCACACCCGAGAACTGATACAGAAAATCCTCGCAATGCTGTAGCACATCAGCAAGCTTTAACTGTCTTTGTTCTAAATATTTATGATCTAAGTATATCTGATTGTCGTAGTAGCTCTGCACGTATTGTCCATTGCCGAACATAGCGCATAGATACATGTTGAGAAGGGTGACGCAGCGGTTGATGTAAAAATTACCTGTAGGAATGCGGAACTTCTCCATTTCAGCAACAGCCTCTGTCTGGTCATAACCTGTGGATGTGACGAAAATGAGTGTTTTGTCAAGTCCTACAGACTGGTCAATCTTTTGTAGGAGGGAGGCAATCTCAGCGTCGAGTCTCGCGTATGTATCTTGAAGTTCGGTTGTCTTTTCTGATGATGTTGCGCCTTGGTAGTCGCCAGCGTAATAGCAAACAGAAAGGAAGTCTGTCACATCGTCCATTCCTGCACAGCCATTTTCAAGACAGATGCGAGCCGCTTTGGTCACTTCTTCATTAACCAAGCCACTTGACTTGAATAGTCTGTATTTAGAGTCGCCGGCAAATTTGTGAGAGAATGGTTTCTGATGCGTGGTCAAGTAATAGTTGAACGAACTTGATGATTCGTTCACAGGCTTCCAATTAAGCGAAGAAATCTTGTCCGAAACAGCACTGTTTCCTATGTATCTAAGCCAAGAAGGCAATTGACCATAGTATGTTGTTCCTGCCCATTTTCCGTTCTGGCTGTCTATCCACATTGCCCAATCTGCTGCGTGTCCAGCTGCGAGCACAGCTGCTTCGCGATAAGGAGCTACACTATAAACGAATGCCTTACCTTTTGTGGCAGCCTTCAGCTCATCACCTATTGTACTGACAAGCATATTCTTTGGTGAAGAGTAATCGTTTGTTTCTACGCCCTTATATGATTTGTCATCAACGCAATACACAGCATGCAGATCGTTTCTGCTCATCCATTCCTCGCCAATGATGCCATGGTTATAAGGCACGGTGCCTGTCACCACGGATGCTACGGCAGAAGCTCTATCCACAGGACTGAAAGGATACTGCACATTGGAGTATACCTGTCCTTGTTCCATCAGTCTGCGGAATCCTCCCTCACCATAAAGTGGGTAGAATGCCTGCAAATAGTCAGAGCGTAGTTGATCTATTGTTATGCCCACAACAAGACGTGGAACAGCGGTTGTCTGAGCCATTGTTCCAGCCATTGCCATTGAGGCAATAAACGTTGTAAGCAGTTGTTTCTTCATTTCTATTTTTTTACCAGAGTTTGTACTACAGATCTTATCAACAAACTAAATACCATGAAGTAAACAGCTATGTTGAAATGCTGTGGACAAAGTATCATTATCGGAACAAATGCTGCATTCACTGCCAAATTGACAACAGCAAACACGTTCTTCTTATTTTTCTTATGACAATACAGCATCCATGCTGCGTACAGAAGCGGGAACGGATTGAGCACTACCACAAGCCAGTTGGTGTCAACGCCAGGATGCTCTGAGAAGAAGAAAAGGAATGCAATGAGAATGCCAAGTAAACCTTGTGCTGCACAGAGTGTCAGATCAAGCCATAGCATCTTCTTCTTTCTCTTATAATCGGCAATGCTAATCAACAGAGTGATAATCAGAAGCAAGCAGAACACCACTGTAGGAGTGAGGATTGTGGTCTTGCCTTCCTTAAACGTAGGCTCAAACAGCAAGTTCTTATCCTTAACGTAAGCAATTCGCTCACCATTGTTTTTTTCAATCACAGCTTTGTCAGCCTCAGTCATGAATACCGCTGGAATGAACATATTCAGCCTGTGCTGCACCTCTGCGTCAACGCCATTTGCTGCGTTCTTGTCTATCTCATGACCAAGCATCAAATCAACACCTAATGCCACCCACGGACATTCTTTCAGGCATTCGTGCAGTATTTCTCTTACTGTTGGATCGTTCTTGGCACCAGAGAAATCGTACAAAACCTTGCCATCAACAGCCTCCTCTATGATGAAACGAGCCTTGTCTGTGCAATTGTTGCCTATCCATTTGTATCGATATTCTTGATTCTCTGGGCGTAGATTCTCGAAAAGCAACATTGCCAGCTTTGTTGCCTCCTCTTGCGATAAGTTTAGATTCTGTTCAATCACGCCATTGCCCATGCCTTGGTAGCGTCCCATGAAATAGTCTGCATATTCTGCGCCAAGCACATAGTCCGTCTGACCAAGCAAAAACTTGAAGAGAAAATTGTCGGAATTGTAGTTGAAGCAACCGTAGTTGAACACAACATCTTCGCCATTACTATAGTTTTTCACTCTTAGAGCCGTGTGTCCGAACTTGGCATACACATCTTCTCCTGGGGTGCATGTCAACAGTGAAACCTCGATGGAATCGGGCTTTGTAATCTCGTTTTCCAGTGTGTCTTGCTCTGTTTCTTCGACTTCTGCAACATCAATATCTTGTGCCGACATCTTTGTTGACGCCAGTACAAGACACACAAAAATTAATATGTATTGCTTAAATAGTCGCATAATACGGTGCAAAGATAAGAATTATTTTTGAAAACACCTTCCTATTATGCATAAAAATCAATTATTTGACGCTCTTTTGTTAATTGCCTGTATCTTTTTTCTTTTTCTCTTCTACTGTCGCTTCGCTGTTTCTAATTAGATTGCGGAATGTCTCAAAATCGTGCTGCCACGATACGCCGATGCCTTGAGTGTTGATGGTTGCCTTCGTGAAATAGCGGTCGTTCGTCTGATTGTAGCCCTTCAGGTACAAGTTGCCTTTATCTGTCATCTTCCACTTCACTTCAAAGTCGCCAATGAAATTTGCTTGATTAGTCAGTGCATTATCGCGATAGCCAAAATTGCCATTCAGCAAAAGGCGGTCGTCGAGCAATCTGCCCGAGAGGATTCCTTCTATGTCAAGATCATCCCATCCTTTTTCGCCAGTGGTAAGCGAAGAACCGAAATTCCAGTTGCTATTGTTGCCAATAACATTCGAGAGCATCTGGTTTATCTGGCCACTGATGGTTGAAGAGAGCAGGGAATTCATAACTTGCCCAGAATTGTCAGCTCCATTTGCGCGAGCATACTCATTTGGGTAGAATCGTCCCACACCAAGCAAATATATCATCTGTGTATTCATTTCCTCTTCCGAATTGATCATCGAGCGCACAAGCTGCTTTACTTCCTCGTTCACATTAGGGAGATCCATATCGAATTTGAAATCCATATTGCCAAGCTTGCCTGTGATGTCAAGAATGCACACCACTTTCACTTTATTATTAGATGAAAAAGCTGTGGTGTTTGTCAAATCGCTGAGAGGCACGGAATTTATAGCATGATGGCAAAGCAGATGTATGTTTGCATCAAATGGATTGCCATTGAACTCCACTTGACTGCCTGGCTGCAATGCAAGATCGCGGAATATGATGTCTTGAAGATACAGGCGGTAGGAACCAGAATTGATGTTGTAGTTGCCAAACAGTTGGAATGTACCTTTATTGTACCATCTTGCGGTCAAGTCTGCGTATCCAAATGTGTGCATGTATCCATCATCAAGATTATCCATTCTCAGCTTCACCTCACATGCAGGAGTGAGGTGGGCATTGATGTTTAGGTGTATGTCGCTGTTATAGCTATTTTTTGCTTCCTTTAAAAGCGCAATAGAATCCTTTTCAAGTTCTGTGTCCTTGTATCTGTTTTCTGTATAGAGAGGGAATATATCCAATGAGCCACGATCAGCAAACTCGATGAAGCTGTTGCCTGTGATTGCATCTGGTGTTGCGGCATCATAGGCAAACACTGATCCTTTTGTTGGCGTGACATCAGCATTGATGTAAAGCGGATGTCCATCAGCGCCGCTTACACTCAATTCGCCATCAGCAAATACCGTAGCAAAGAACTTATCCGAATTGAAGGTAGTCTCGTCATAAGCGCAGAGACTCTTCATGTGGGCATTGATGTCGTATGTGAAGTTTTTGAAATTCTTGTGAGTTATCTTTGCGTCGATTTTTGAATCATTGCCATACTTGTCTGAAATCGTGGCATTCTTGTATTCAATCAGGTATGGTCGCAAGCGAAGTGTGTCGCCTGTGATGTGGTATGGCACATTTGTTGCCCTGAGCCTTACGTTAAGGTCTGGTACAGCGTCACCCAAAAGATTGATATCGTTCATAGGACCGACAAGTGTCAGCGGACCTGTGATTGTGCCGCTTACACTCTTGAACACTCCGCCTAAGAATCCATGCAGGAAGGCAGCGTTGGTGTTGTTCGTGTTTATATTCAATCTCAAGTCATTTTTCGATGGAGATACCCAGCCATCAAGGTTAGTGATACCAGTCACTTTTTTTTGTATTGGACTGTAGCTATCTGTCACATTGAATGAATCAAGGAAGTAGGCGTGCAGCTTTATACCGTCAATGTCTTTGTCCCAATTGGCTTGAATCATCGCATTACCAAGAGAGCCTTCCTGCAGTGTGAAGTTTTCCACATTTAGGTTAGCTTGCAAATCTGGCGCACCATCGTTCATCAGATTGTTCACCACGGCTTTGCCCGACACCTTGCCGGCAAAGCGGACAGCATCAAAATTAACTATGGAGAGAATATACTTTGCCTCAAGGTCGTTGAGGGTTGTAATCAAAGCATCATCAGGATTCTCTGATGCACGACCTTCTACAGTGATAGAACTATTGTTTGCATTGGCAAACTTAAGTCCGTGGCATTCAATGCTTTTCTTGAATAATGTTACAGTGGCAGGATAAGCAGTCCATACAGTATCATTTATTACTGCATTCGACTTCTGTAGCGCAATTTCGGTTTTCATCGTGCCAAGTGAATCGCTGAGTAGCACTGTAGGCAGAAGATTCATGCGAATGCTGTTCCTTCCTGTCTGATCAAACAGCATGTCGCTCACAATCTTGTTGTTGTGAACATCAGCATTGATTATTAGCTTTGTCAAGTTGTTCGGTTCGTCATCATCGTACGATGGCTTGAGCGTGGATGCCGTCGCATAGAGTTTCATCACATTGCTTGTGGAGTTGCAAGTCATTGCAATGTCTGTGTACTCTGTGCCAGAATACGATACCATAGGTGCATCCAAATATGTTCTCAACATATTAGCTTCTGTGTTCACGTTGCCACTCAGCTTAATTGGCTCATTGATGCAGAAATCCACATCTGCAAAATGGTGAAGAATAGGGGAGTCATTCAGCGTGAAGGAATAGTCATAAGTGGCATTGCACTCACCTGCAGATTTCACCAGGAGCGGTATATGGTGTGATACTTGGTTGATTATGCTTTGCGAAATGTCTTTCAAGCTTACGCTGCCTTCAATCTTGCCATTAATGATATCGCTCTCAATTGTGTATTTGTTCCTATCGCCAAGATCGTCTGCTGTGACAAGTATGTCGCTCACGTTGTAAGTTTCAGCAGGAGTTACGAGCATAAGTTTTTGTATGCTTATGTCGCCATACAGGTGGTCGAAATCTATGCCCTTGACTTTCATGTCCGCAGCAAAGGAGAGATTCGCACTGGCATGATCATTTATCAGATTCATGCTGTGCGGTACAAACTTGTCTATCAGTATGCTTGCACTGATTGTCTTATAGTTTCCTTTATTATAATCGAATTCTGTGCTGCACACTAAGTTCTCATCATCAACATCCACTTTTCCGGCGATTGACGATTCTGTGCTAAGAGCATCTATGCTAATGTTTCTCAATACATAGTCATTATACCCAAAGCTCGATATCACACCAGAAATCTTGCCGATCGGCATTTCGGATTTGTTTGCCAAATCAAGCGCAGCTTCAGCTTCAAAAGAGGTGGATGCAAGTTTGTCATTGCTCAGTATCCTGCCAATGTCCAGACTGTCAGCAGTTATGCTACATACTAAGAACTTGTCATTGCCAAGATTCATGTCATAGTCAACATTGCCTACTCCGCAAATGAATTTGCCATTACTGCTTACTCCATTCTTGTCTAACTCCATATTGCCCTCGTAATTAATGTCGCCAAGAGCAAACAATGGAGCAAGCTTGTCTTCGTCAGAGTCTATTAATTCTGCTATTCTTATTATTTCCTCTTCCGAAACAAACAGTTTCTCTATTGTAGCATTTATCTGCCGGTCATTATCTGAGAGAACGTTATGAATCTTGCTGTTGGCTACCAATGCCAATTCGCCTTCATCTGTGCTGAGATTTATAGAACTAATGTTCATGACCTTTTCATTTCCACTAACAGTGGCACAGAGCGATAATGGCTGTGTGAATGAGCTGAACTTTGCAATGAAAGGGGAGAGCTCGTTCGGGGAAATGTTGCAATATATATTTGTTTCTCCAATGTTAAACTTTTTATCTTTCTGATAATTAGCATAGTTTACATACATTGAATCTATAGCAACAGAAGAATGGGGCGTTTGTAGCAAAAATTCTTTTAGTTGAGCCTCGCGAGCATTGCCTGTAAGTGTAAGTCCTGAGTCTTTGATTCTTAATCCTGAATTCAGCTCTTTTATTTGCAATCTCTTTATGGCGCAATTCAAACTGTCACCAGTCAAGCATTTCACCATGAGATTCATGCCGCAGTCACGCAAAGAGATATGATTTGTGTCGAATGTGCCAGGCTTTATCACCTCAGACTTAACGTCCCATGTCACATTCGTATGGCGCATGATTAATGAATTGAGACAAATGTTTATCTTAGATGGCTCTTCCTTTTCATCCTGCGAGAATGCATCCAAAAGGAATTGGTAATTTGGTGCACTATCTGGTGTTTGCTTGTATAGAGTAGCATTTGCACTGAACAGTTGCGCCGTGTTTACGGCAATGCCTCCTGTCAGCATCTGTATCATATCAACGCTTGCTGCCATTCTTGCTACTGTTGCCATCTTCTTGCCTGATGGCTCGTATAGTATTACATCGTTGATGATGAACTTGTTCAAGAGACCTATATTTATGCTTCCAATCTGTACCTTGGTGTTTAGTTGATTAGACAGTATGCTTGCTGTCCAGTTTGCCAGATTTTTTTGCATTGCTGGCAAACTGAACAACAGGATGACCATAGCGTATATGCCTAATGCCCATCCTGTAATGTGTATTAATATCTTCTCGAATTTCCTAATAACCAAAGCCTTAGATCAATTTTCTCTTGAAGTCAACCATCTTTATTGCTGTTACGGCGCACTCATCTCCCTTGTTGCCGTGCTTGCCGCCAGCTCGCTCTTCTGCTTGCTCCATGTCCAGAGTAGTTATAAGACCATATATCACAGGCTTGTCCTGCACAGCATTCAGTCGTGCAAGACCGTATGTCACACCTTTACAGATGTAGCGGTCGTGCGGCGTGTCGCCTCTGATCACGCAACCTATAGCTATGACTGCATCTACCTCTGTTTTTGTCATCTGAGTGGCACCATACACAAGTTCGAAGCTACCTGGCACTGTCATCACCTTGATGTCTTCCTTGGAAGCGCCGTTCTTAACAAGAGTATTCTTGGCACCTTCAAGCAATGCGCCTGTAATATTACTGTTCCATTCGCTCACCACGATGCCAAACTTCATGCCTGCTGCGGATGGCACAGACTCAATGTCGTATTCAGACAAATTCTGATTCTTTGTCGCCATGTTCTTTTTTGTTGCAAAATAAAATAGTGAAGAATGAAGAATATCCTTCTTCTTTCTTCACTAAGTTTTTGTAATATATAATAATGTATAATTTATTACTTTGTCGCGCGCTCGATGTACTTGTCTATGTCATGTGAGAGTGCGCTGCGAAAATACTGCTTCTTGATCTTGTTGTAGAGCTCAACAGCCTTCTCGCTATTGCCAAGTGACTCATACACTTGACCTGCTTGAAGAAGGAATGCAGGGCTTACTGCATCATTATCTGCCATTTCAGCAGCCTTGATGAGAGTCTTAGCACCTTTCTCGTTGTCTCCTTTCTTGATGTAGCAATTGCCAAGAGCAGCTACTGCGGTTGGAGAAACCATCTCGTCATCCTTAGTAGAGAAATCCTCAAGATATTTGATTGCTTCGTCCACTTTGTCTGTGTTAGCGTAGCAAATGCCAGCATAAAGCTGAGCAAGATTAGCAGTCTCTGTGCCACCAAATTCATCGATAATCTTAAGGAAACCCTTTGAATTGCCATCACCATTGAGAGCCTGTTCCCATTGCTGTGCAGAAAAAGCAGTCTGTGCGGTAGCTATTGCTTTCTGAGCATCACTTTCCTTGCCTGCCATGTAGTTCTTGTAGATGTAAGTTCCAACTACGATAATGATTACAGCGCCAAGCACTGCGGAAATCTTCTTCCAATTGTCTTCAATAAACTTTTCGCCCTTGCTGAGTTGCACGTCAAGTGCGATTGGCTCATCGCTAACTTGTGGTTGTTGTTTGATTTGTTTTTTAGCCATATTATTTATTATTTATTATTATCAACTTTCGACCTTAAGAAATAGGTCGCACAAAAACTTTGCAAAGTTAGTGTTTTTTTCCTAATCCTTGAAACATTTCTTGAAAAAACTTTCACAAATTCATTCTTTATCCTCTTATATACGCTTTTTTTGCTATCATTATTAATAATAGGTACAATCAGCGATTACGCAACTTAACATAATCTCGGTTAGAAATGGCATTGTGAGCGGTGCAAAATGGCACAGAACCAAAGAAATGTTGCTTTGGGCAATGATGTGAAATAAAAGGAATTTGTCAAGATTTTGTTTGTTTGTTTGAAAAGAAAGCGATAACTTTGCAATAAAATCAAAAAATACATGATGAATTACAAGGAAACTATAGATTATTTGTTCAATGTGACGCCTCTGTTCCAGAATGTGGGAAAAGACGCTTACAAGGAAGGATTGGCTAATACTTATGCGCTTGATGAACATTTCGGGCATCCACATAGGAAATTTAAGACCGTACATGTGGCTGGCACGAATGGTAAAGGATCGTGCTCACATACCATTGCGGCTATACTACAAGCATCGGGACTGAAGGTTGGATTGTTCACTTCTCCGCATTTGGTGGACTTCAGGGAGAGAATCAGAGTGAATGGCGAAATGATTAGTGAGGAGTATGTTGCTCAGTTTGTAGATGGGAACAAGAAATTCTTCGAGCCGCTCTACCCTTCTTTTTTCGAACTCACAACAGCAATGGCATTCAATTATTTTGCTGAGCAGAAAGTGGATGTGGCTGTTATTGAGGTAGGACTTGGCGGCAGACTCGACTGCACGAACATCATCTCGCCAGAAGTGTGTGTGATAACGAATATCTCGTTCGATCATGTTGTATTCCTGGGTGACACTCTTGCAAAGATTGCTGGCGAGAAAGCGGGCATCATAAAGTTTGGCGTACCTGTGGTGATTGGTGAGGCTGTGGATGAGACACGACCTGTGTTTGAATCTAAGGCAGATGAGATTGGTACGAGAATCGTGTTTGCGGAAGATGATTCGGAAATATTAAATTATTGCTTTAATGTAGAAGGTGGTATAGATTATGAAACAAAGAATTATGATGGAATTAAAGCAGAGTTGGGAGGATATTGCCAGACAAAGAATACAAACACTATCTTGCACGCTGTCACTCAACTGAGAAAAAGGGGGTTTGGCATAAGCGACGATAATGTGAAGGAGGGGTTTGCTAATGTGTGTGAGATGACTGGGCTGATGGGAAGATGGCAGACCATACAACAGACTCCTAAAGTGGTGACAGATACAGGACACAACATTGGCGGTTTTGAATTTATAACGAAGCAGCTTGGTGCAGTACGACAGAATATGCAATACGGTTCTGAAATGCGAATTGTGTTCGGCATGGTGAACGACAAAGACATCTCTGGAGTGCTGAAGCTGATGCCTAAGGATGCTATTTATTATTTCACTCAAGCAAGCGTGAAGAGAGCGCTTCCGCATGAGGAGATAGAGAAGATTGCCAATGGCTATGGATTGCATGGGAAAGCATTTGCAAATGTGAGTGAGGCATACGAAATAGCACTTGCAGAAGCAGATGGTAACGATTTCATTTATGTAGGCGGCAGCAGTTTCGTTGTTGCAGATTTGTTAGCATATTTGAATGAAAAGTAATTGAAATTGTCAAAAATCTTTAACAAATGCACGATTTCATTAAAATAATTCTGCTTTTATTCGTTTAGTAAAAAAAAAATGATTTAATTTGCATAAAGAAATCTAAAACCAAGTAATTTATTAACTTAAAATAAAGATAAAGATATTATGAGCACTATTCAGCCAAAACTCAGTGGTCTCAAAGCCGAGAACTTTCAGAAGAAAGTCAATGGCAAAGATGTAGATCTCTACACACTCGTAAACTCAGACGGTTACGAAGTTTCAATCTGTAACTATGGTGGCGCAATTCCTGCTATCATGGTACCAGGCAAGGACGGTAAAGTTGCAAACGTTATTCAAGGATTTGACAACCTTGATGAATACTTGAAGGGCAATGAACCTTACCTCTCTACACTCATCGGTCGCTGGGGTAACCGTATTTGCGATGGCAAGTTCCAATTGAACGGCAAGGAGTATAAGCTTGCAATCAACAACGGTAAGAATCACCTTCACGGTGGTCCTACAGGTCTTCACGCTCAGGTGTGGGATGCTTACCAGGCTGGTCCACAGAATCTTACTCTCAACTGCGTACTTCCTTATGGACACGAGGGCTTCTCTGGCGAATTGAAGATTTCTGTCGAGTTTACATGGACAGACGACTGCGAGCTCATCCTTGAGTATATGGCAACTACGAACAAGAAGACTATTCTCAACCTTACTCACCACGCATTCTTCTCAATCCAGGGCATTGACAATCCTACTCCTTACATTGGCGACCAGATTCTTGAGATGAACTGTGATTTCTATGTGCCAACAGACGAGACTTCTATTCCTACAGGTGAAATTCTCAAGGTTGAAGGCACTCCATTTGACTTCCGTACTCCAAAGCCTATCGGTCAAGACATCGATGCTGACAACGAGCAAATTAAGTTCGGTCAAGGCTTTGACCACAACTATATTTGTAACAAGAAGGAGGTTGGTGAACTTTCAAAGGTAGTCACTCTCACAGATCCTAAGTCTGGTCGTGTTCTCGAAGCTTGGACAACAGAGCCAGGCATGCAGCTCTACACAGGCAACTTCCTTTCTGACTTTGCTATCCAGAATGGCTGCCGCTCACAGCGTCGCTCAGCTGTTTGCTTCGAAGCACAGCATTTCCCTGACTCTCCAAACCGTCCTTACTTCCCTTCTACTGTGCTTAAGCCAGGCGAGAAGTACACTCAGAAGACTGTTTATAAGTTCAGTGTTAAATAAACACTCAATATATTATAATAATGTGGCATTTCAATATGCTGCATTATTATAATTTGTTTTTAGACACAAGACTAATCTAAATAAATAATAACCTTATAAAACAAAACATTATGAAACTAAAAATTGACGACGTTCGCAGTCGTTTCATCAAGCACCTCGGCGGTGAGCCAGGATCAGTTTACGCTTCTCCAGGCCGTATCAATCTTATTGGTGAGCACACAGACTACAATGGTGGCTTCGTATTCCCAGGTGCTGTTGAGCAAGGAATGATTGCAGAAGTTCGTCCCAATGGCACTCGTACTATCAAGGCATATTCTATCGATCTCAAGGACTATGACGAGTTCTCTCTAGATGATCCTGCAGGTCCAAAGGCAAGCCACTTCCGCTATATCTACGGTATCGCTAAGGAAATGGAGAAGCTTGGCGTTCCTGTAATGGGCTTTGACACAGCATTCGCTGGCGACGTTCCACTCGGTGCTGGCATGTCATCTTCTGCAGCTCTCGAATCATGCTACGCTTGTGCTATCAACGACCTCTTCGGCGACAACAAGATTGGTCCTATGGATCGTGCAAAGGCAGGACAGGCTACTGAGCACATCTACCTCGGTCTTAACTGTGGTATTATGGACCAGTTTGCTTCATGCCATGGCAAGAAGGGCAATCTTATGCGTCTTGACTGCCGTTCAGGTGAGTTTGAGTATTTCCCATGGAATCCTGAAGGTTACAAGCTTGTTCTTATCAACTCATGCGTAAAGCACGAACTTGCAGGTTCTCCATACAATGACCGTCGCAACTCTTGCGAGCGTGTAGCTAAGGCATGTGCTGCAAAGCATCCAGAAGCTAACATCGAAACACTCCGTGAATGTACTTGGGAGATGCTTGAAGAGGTTAAGGCTGAATGCTCAGAAGAGGATATCAAGCGCGCCACATTCGTTCTCGGTGAGAAGGATCGCGTGCTCGCAGTATGCGATGCTCTTGAGAAGGGCGACTATGAGACTGTAGGTCAGAAGATGTACGAGACTCACTACGGTCTTTCAAAGGACTACGAAGTATCTTGCGAAGAGCTCGACTTCCTCAACGATATCGCTAAGGAGTGCTCTGTTACAGGATCACGTATTATGGGTGGTGGCTTCGGTGGCTGCACAATCAACCTCGTTGCAGATGAGCTCTATGATAACTTCACAAAGACTGCTGTCGAGAAGTTCGAAGCTAAGTACGGCAAGAAGCCAATCGTTATTCCTGTAGTTATCGGTGATGGCTCTCGTAAGCTCGCATAATCAATTACTTACAAGCATTTATAATATAATTACTATAACTAACTAAAAGTTGGGCTCAAGATGCAGTTTTATGCTTGAGCCCACTTATCTACTTATTATGGCACAAGAACAAAAAAGAAACTGGGTAGCTATCATCACGATGTTCTTTATCTTTGCGATGATTAGCTTCGTTACTAACATGGCAGCACCATTTGGCAACATCTGGGGCATGTCATACGAATGGGCAGGCATGGCTGGCAACTTGATGAACTTCACAGCTTACCTCATCATGGGTATTCCTGCAGGCAACATGCTCATAAAGTATGGCTACAAGAAGACAGCTCTCATAGCGCTTATTGTAGGTGCTATTGGTTTGGGCGTTCAGCTCCTTTCGGGCATTGTAGGAAACATTTATGTTTACCTTTTGGGTGCTCTCATCTGCGGCTTCTGTGTATGTATGCTCAACACTGTCGTAAACCCTATGCTCAACCTTCTCGGTGGTGGTGGCAACACTGGCAATCAGCTTGTTCAGGCTGGTGGTTCGCTCAACTCACTCTCTGGTACTGCAACTCCACTTCTCGTTGGTGTGCTCGTAGGCACACTTACTAAGGGCTCATTCCCTGATGTTGCTCCACTCATCATCACAGGTATCGTAATCTTCCTTGCTGCATTCTTTATCATCTCTTTCATCAAGATTGAAGAGCCACAAGGCGACCTCAAGAATGTCACTTACGAGAAGTCGCCTATCGCTTTCCGTCACTGCTTGCTTGGTATTATTGCAATCTTCTTCTACGTAGGCATTGAAATCGCAACTCCTGGCATGATGAATCAGTGGATCAGCCGTGAAGGTGGTTTCGAAGGTGCTGCTGCTGTTGCAGGCTCACTTGCTGCAATCTATTGGTTGCTCATGCTTGTTGGACGACTCACTTCAACAGCTATTTCTGGCATGGTTTCTACTCGTGCACAGATGATTGCCGTATCTTCATTGGGCATCATTCTCATCGTTGCAGCTATATTCACAGGCGATGTTATGATTAATATCAACTTGAACCTTGGCATCATCACAATTGACAATGCCGAAGTACCACTCTCTTGTGTATTCATCTTCCTCTGTGGTCTTTGTACATCTGTTATGTGGGGTGGCATCTTTAACCTCTCTACAGAAGGACTCGGCAAGTACACAGCCAAGGCTTCAGGTCTCTTCATGGTGATGGTATTTGGTGGTGGCATGATGCCATTCTTCCAGGATCTTGTTGTTAGACCAATAACTGGCTACCTTGGATCATACTGGCTCATCGTGGCTATGCTTGCTTACATCCTCTACTACTCTGTATGGGGTTGCAAGAATGTGAACAAGGATATAAAAGTTGACTAATTTCCATAAAATCTAAACTTATTCAAATATTGGCTCGCACTAACAATGCGAGCCTTTTTTATATCCTATTAATGCACAAAAATCAGCGTTTTCTGCATCAAAAGCGTGTGGATAAGTGTCAAATGCACACTTTATGTTGTATAACATATTTTAAATACGTTAACAGCCCTAAAAAATTACTAAATTTGAACAAAAGTTTATAAACTAATACATATCTAACCAAATTATGAAAAAACTTCATTCAGTTATTATGGGTAGCGCTGCAGCAGTAGCGCTCCTTTGTGCGTGCAATAGTGCACCACAGCAGGCACAGTCTGAAATGACAAAGTCTGGCATAAACCCTGCCGATTATGACACTTGCATTGCTGTTGCTTACGATTCAGAAGCTAAGGCTTTCGTTGCAGATTCTGCCAATGCAAAGCAGGTTAAGCTCTACACCCTCACAAATGCTAACGGCATGGAGGTGTGCATCACAAATTTCGGCGGACGCATCGTGAGCATCATGGTTCCAAACAAGGATGGCGAACTCGTTGACGTAGCATGCGGCTTTGACAAAGTTGAGAACTATTTCCCTTGGAACTATGAAACCGACTATGGCTGCTCTGTAGGTCGCTACGCTAACCGTATTGACGACGGTACTTACACCGCTCCTGGCACTGATGCTCAAGTTCAGCTTGAACTCAACAACAACGACCATGCTTCACTTCACGGTGGATACACTGGATGGCAGTATCAAGTGTATGGTGTTGTAGAGTCAACAGGCAACTCACTCACTATCCAGCGCGAATCACCAGACGGCGACAACAAGTTCCCTGGCAACCTCACCGCTACTGTTAAGTTCGAGCTTACAGATAACAACGAAATCGTTATCAACTACGACGCAACAACTGATGCTCCAACAGTCATCAATATGACTAACCACACATATTTCAACCTTTCTGGCGACCTCAACAACACAGTTGACGAGTCTATTCTTTATGTTAATGCCGACAACTTCACTCCTGGCGATGATTTCCTCATCCCAACTGGCGAAATCAAGCCTGTAGAAGGCACAGTGTTCGACTTCCGCACACCTAAGGCAATTGGCCAAGACATGAACTCTGACGATGATCAGCTCGTTAAGGCTGGCGGTGGCTACGACCACAACTGGTGTTTGAACACTAAGGGCAATCAGGATGAAATTGCAGTCACCCTAAGCGACCCACGCTCAGGCATCAAGATGGATGTTTATACTAACGAGCCAGGTATCCAGTGCTACTCTGCTAACTTCCAGGATGGAACTCGTCCAGGCAAGGGTGGCATCAAGTATCAGAAGCACTGTGCTATCTGCCTTGAGTCACAGAAATATCCTGATTCACCAAACAAGTACACAATGCCAGGTTGGGAAGACTCAAACCCTTTCATCACTCCTGACAAGCCTTATCATAGCTATTGCAAGTTTGCTTTCTCTGTGGAGAAGTAAGACCAGCATAAATTAATTCTCGGATAAGAGACCAAATATCTCTTATCTGAGAATTTAACGTGTATATAATTAAATTTCATAATACTAACTAAAATCTCTTAAACAAACAATGAATTCACAAATGAGCATTGCCGAAGCGATAAGCCAGTCGGGATTTGAAACCATTGACTTTATCATTTTGGTCGTTTACATCATCTTGCTCGTGAGCCTTGGCATGTTCCTCAGCCGCGACAAGGATGGTAAGGAGAAGAGCGCTAATGACTACTTCCTCGCTGGTAACACACTTACTTGGTGGGCTGTAGGTGCCTCTCTCATTGCTGCAAACATTTCAGCAGAGCAGTTCATCGGTATGTCTGGTACTGGTTATGCTGATGGTATTGCAATTGCAGCTTACGAAGTTATGGCTGCCGTTACTCTCGTAGTAATCGGTAAGTTCTTGCTTCCAGTCATGATTGATCGTAAGATCTTCACTATTCCTCAGTTCCTCCGCGAGCGTTACAATGATGGTGTAGGTCTTGCATTCTCTATCCTCTGGCTTTTCCTCTATGTATTCGTAAACCTTACTTCTGTAGCATGGCTCGGTGCTCTCGCTATCGAGCAGATTCTCGGTCTTCAGGGACTCGCAGTTTCTGTTGGTGGACTTGAGATTTCGATGCGTATGATCATCATCATCGCTCTCTTCCTCATCGCAGGTATCTACTCTATCTATGGCGGTCTTGCTTCAGTAGCATGGACAGACGTTATGCAGGTTACTTTCCTCGTTGGTGGCGGTCTCATCACAGCTTACTTCGCTCTTTGCGCAGTTGACACTGCTAACGGTTCTGCAGCAGAAGGTTTCAACATGGTGTATAAGTACCTCACAACAGGCGATTATGCACAAGACACTCACTTCCATCTCGTAATCCAGGAGAGCCACAACCCAAGTGGCTTCGCATCAGTTCCGGGTATAGCTGCTATCGTAGGTGGCGTTTGGTTGACAAACCTCGGTTACTGGGGCTTCAACCAGTACATCATCCAGAAGGGTCTTGCTGCAAAGAACCTCGACGAGGCTAAGAAGGGTCTCATCTTCGCAGGTTTCTTGAAGATTCTCATCCCATTCATCGTTGTGCTTCCAGGCATCTGTGCGTATTACATGGCTCAGAACGCAGATCAGTTCTCACACCTTCAGGGTAGCATCCAGATCTCTGACGACGCTTACCCATGGCTTATCCGCAACTTCACTCCTACAGGCATCAAGGGTCTTTCATTCGCTGCCCTCACTGCAGCAATCATCTCTTCTCTTGCTTCAATGTTTAACAGTACTTCTACCCTCTTCACAATGGATATCTACAAGAAGTATATAAACCCAGAAGCAAACGATAAGAAACTCGTGAATGTTGGACGCCTCGTTTCTGTTGCTGCTCTCATCATCGCTGCAGTTGCAGTAAAACCACTCCTCGGTGGTCTTGACCAGGCATTCCAGTATATTCAGGAGTACTCTGGTTTCATTTACCCAGGCATCATCACTGTGTTCGGTCTCGGTCTTCTCTGGAAGCGTGCATCTTCTACTGCTGCCGTATGGACTGCAATCATCACTATTCCACTTGGAGTTCTCTTCAAGATTATCATGCCAGAAGTTGCATTCCAGTTCCGTGCTGGCTACATCTTCATCATCGTTTTCACATTCTTCGTTGTGGTTTCTCTCCTCAGCAAGAAGTACGAGAAATGTCAGCAGCCTTCTGCAGAAGATCAGGCTGTAATGCTCAAGTGGGCTAAGATTCTCGGTGGTGCAGGTATCGCTATGATCGTTGCAGCAGCGATCGTTGTTGTTGGTGGAGCAAACCTCCCAGAGGGTGCAACTCCAGATAACAACACATTCGCTTATCTCAACGATATCGGTTTCCAGGCATTCTTCTTCTTCGGAGTACTTGTTGGTTCTTCAGCTGTTTGGCTCTGGTCTGACAGCAAGGACACAAAGTGTGATCCAAAGTCTTTGCCAATCAACCTTACTCTCTTCCAGACAACAAAGGGTTATGCATGGGGTGCACTTGGCATCTGCCTTATCACATTCCTCCTCTACGCTGTTCTCTGGTAAAAAGCAATTAGTAATTACACATTATATATTATTAGTAGACACCGATTATTTTGACTGCTAAAATATGTAGTAACATATAAATAAACCTCCAATCAATGACAAATTATTCATCATATCCTCAGTTCTTCGTATCTGTAGATTGCGTAATCTTTGGATTCGTTGATGGTCGCCTCAAACTGCTCATACAGCAGCGACCATACACTCCGGGCATGGGTGAATGGTCACTGATTGGAGGTTTTGTTAAAAAAGAAGAAAGCATAGACGAATCGGCTAAGCGAATACTTAAAGTATTCACTGGGCTTGACAATGTGTATATGCAACAACTCGCAGCATTTGGTGAAGTGGAGCGCGACCCGGGAGAGCGAGTTATTTCAATAGTTTACTACGCATTGCTGAATGCAGATAAGTATGACAGCAATCTTAGTGAGCTTCATAATGCAAAATGGGTGGATGTTGACAAGACACCACACCTTTGCTTCGACCATAATGAGATGGTGAATAAAGCACGTCACAGATTAGGCGAAAGTATAAAGAATGAACCTATCGGACAAAACCTATTACCACGATACTTCACATTGAGCCTATTGCAAACTCTCTATGAGTGCATACTTGGCACACAAATCGATAAACGAAATTTCCGTCGTTCTATCGCTGAAAAAGAATATATTCAAGCAACCTCCTTGATAGATAAAGGATCATCAAGAAGAGGTGCTACTCTATATGAGTTTACGAACAAAGAGCTTTGACTTATATGAAGGCATAGCAAAATATACAGTTTGTTTCATCAACCTCAAAAGATATTACATTAATTCTCATTTAAATAATCTAAAAACTATGTTAGAAGAACTTAAAGAAAAAGTATTCAAAGCAAACCTTGATTTGGTTAAGCAAGGTCTCGTTATTTTCACTTGGGGTAATGTTTCTGGTATCGACCGTGAAAAGGGGCTTGTAGTTATCAAGCCATCTGGCGTAAGCTATGATGACATGAAGGCATCAGATATGGTAGTTGTTGATCTCAATACAGGCAAGGTTGTTGAAGGCGATCTGAACCCTTCATCAGACACACCTACTCACCTTGTACTTTATCGTGCATTCCCAAACATACAGGGTGTAGTTCACACTCACTCAACTTACGCAACAGCTTTTGCACAGGCAGGACAGGACATTCCTAATATTGGCACAACTCACGCTGATTACTTCTACAAAGCAATTCCTTGTACAAGAGACATGACAAAGGAAGAAGTAGAGGGCGAATATGAGCTTGAAACTGGCAATGTAATCGTAGACGAAATCCTTAACATCCGCAAGATCAACCCAGATCACACTCCTGCTGTTCTTGTGAAGAATCATGGTCCATTCTCATGGGGCACATCTCCTGACAATGCTGTTTACAACGCAAAAGTTATGGAGCAGGTTGCTAAGATGGCATTCATCTCTTACAGCGTAAACCCAATGACAACTATGAATCCACTCCTCGTCGAAAAGCACTACAACCGCAAGCACGGTCCTAATGCTTACTACGGACAGAAGGGCCAGAAGCACTAATTCTGAATATAAATACAACAAATAAGTAAATACTAAATTACTAACAATAAAAACTAATCAAACTTATGAAAGCATTTGAGAATATCGAACTCTGGTGGGTCACTGGTGCACAGTTGCTCTACGGAGGTGAAACAGTAAAAATCGTAGATGGTCACTCACAGGAGATGGTTGAGGGTCTTAACAACTCTGGCATCATCCCTATCAAGGTAGTATATAAAGGCACAGCAAACTCTTCAAACGAGGTAGAAGCTGTAATGAAGGCAGCAAACAATGACGAGAAGTGCGTTGGTGTAATCACTTGGATGCACACATTCTCTCCTGCTAAGATGTGGATCAAGGGTCTTCAGGCTCTTCAGAAGCCACTTCTCCACTTCCACACTCAGTACAATGCTGAGATTCCATGGGACACAATGGACATGGACTTCATGAACCTCAACCAGTCAGCTCACGGCGACATCGAGTTTGGTCACATCTGCACTCGTATGCGTGTTCCTCGCAAGGTTGTAGTAGGTTACTGGAAGAGCGAAGAGGCTCAGAAGCAGATTTCTGTTTGGGCTCGCGTAGCTGCAGGCGTTGCAGATGCTCACAACGTACGTTGCTTGATGTTCGGTATGAACATGAACAATGTGGCAGTAACTGATGGCGACCGCGTTGAGTTCGAGCAGCGCTTCGGCTATCATGTTGACTACTACCCTGTTTCTTCACTCATGGACTACTTCAAGAAGGTAACAGACGCTGAAGTTGACGCTCTCGTAGAGACTTACAAGCAGGAATACACAATCAAGATTGACGAATCTGGCGAAAAGGTTTACTGGGAGAAGGTACGCAACGCTGCTAAGGCAGAACTTGCTATCCGTGCCGTATTGAAGGATGAGGGTGCAACTGCATTCACAACTAACTTCGACGACCTTGGCGACGCTGATATTGACGATCCAAACTTCTGCGGTTTCGATCAGATTCCTGGAC
The DNA here is from genome assembly GCA_045600665.1 of Bacteroidaceae bacterium. GTDB lineage: Bacteria > Bacteroidota > Bacteroidia > Bacteroidales > Bacteroidaceae > Minthosoma. The sequence continues at coordinate 15,465 of JAZRYI010000008.1, read as the reverse complement.
TCGCTTCACAGCGTCTCATGTCTGAGGGTATTGGTTTCGGTGCTGAAGGTGACTGGAAGACTGCATGTCTCTATCGCACAATCTGGGTGATGAATCAGGGCAATGCTAATGGTGTATCATTCCTTGAAGACTACACACTTAACTTCGCTGAGGGTCAGACATCTATACTTCAGAGTCATATGCTCGAGGTTACACCTCTCATCGCTACAAACAAGCCAACTCTTGAGGTTCACTTCCTCGGCATCGGTATTCGCAAGCAGCAGACAGCTCGTCTCGTATTCACTTCAAAGACAGGCGAAGGTGTTAAGGCTACAATCGTTGACCTTGGCAACCGCTTCCGCATCATCACTCAGCAGGTTGTGTGCATCGAGCCAAAGCCAATGCCTAAGCTCCCTGTTGCTTCTGCTCTTTGGGTTCCACAGCCAACATTTGAGATTGGTGCTGGTGCATGGATTCTTGCTGGCGGTACTCACCACAGCGCATTTGGCTACGACATCACAGAGGAGTACTGGGAAGACTTCGCTGAGATGCTTGGCATTGAAATCCTCGAGATCAACAAGCAGACTACAATTGCTAACTTCCAGCAGAACCTCCGCAACAACGAGGTTTACTACATGTTGAACAAAGCACTTAAGTAATAATTAGGAATTTAGAATGTGGAATTAGGAATTAATGCCAACTTCCACATTCTCATTCCAATAATTCTCAAATAGTTAGATATTAGGTTTTTGAATTGTACAAACAATTCCTAATTCCTAATTCCTAATTCCTAATTAACAAAAATGAACGCAAAAGAAACTATCATAGCTGGTAAGGCAGTACTCGGAATCGAGTTTGGCTCTACACGCATCAAGGCAGTTCTCATCGACGAGGAGAACAAGCCAATCGCTCAAGGCAGCCATACATGGGAGAACCAGTTGGTTGACGGTCTTTGGACATACGCAATCGACCGCATTTGGTATGGTCTTCAAGATTGCTATGCTGACCTTCGCAAGAATGTTGTTGCGCAGTATGACTGTGAAATTGAGAATCTTGCAGCTATCGGAATCTCTGCGATGATGCACGGATACATGGCATTCGGCAAGGATGAGAAGATTCTTGTTCCTTTCCGCACATGGCGCAATACTAACACTGGTGCTGCAGCCGCAGAACTCTCAGAGCTCTTCAACTACAATATTCCTCTCCGTTGGTCAATCTCACACCTCTATCAGTGCATCCTCAATGGCGATGAGCATGTGAAGGAAATCACTTACCTCACTACCCTTGCAGGCTACATCCATTGGCGTCTTACAGGCAAGAAGGTACTTGGTGTTGGCGATGCTTCAGGTATGATTCCTGTTGATCCAAAGACTAAGACTTACGATGCTGAAATGGTTCGCAAGTTCGACGAACTCATTGCTCCAAAGGGCTTTGACTGGAAGCTTCTCGACATTCTCCCAGAGAGCCTTGATGCTGGTGCAGAGGCTGGTACACTCACTCCTCACGGTGCAGAGCGTCTTGACATTTCTGGTCACTTGAAGCCAGGTTGCCCTATCTGTCCTCCAGAAGGCGATGCTGGTACAGGCATGGTTGCAACAAACGCAGTTAAGCAGCGCACAGGTAACGTGTCTTGCGGTACATCTTCATTCTCAATGATCGTACTTGAGAAACCACTCACTAAGCCATACGAGATGCTTGACATGGTTACAACTCCTGACGGCTCGCTCGTTGCTATGGTACACTGCAACAACTGTACTTCAGACATCAACGCTTGGGTTAAGATTTTCAAGGAGTTCCAGGAGGTTATGGGTATGCCTGTTGACATGAACCAGCTCTATGTAAATCTCTTCAACACAGCAGCTAAGGGCGATCCTGACTGCGGTGGTCTCGTATCTTACAACTACATCTCTGGTGAGCCTGTAACAGGCCTCATGGACGGTCGTCCACTCGTAGTTCGATCTGCTAACGACAAGTTCAACCTCGCAAACTTCATGCGTGCTCACCTCTATGGAGCAATTGGCGTATTGAAGCTTGGCAACGATATCCTCTTCAAGGAGGAGAACGTAAAGGTTGACCGCATCACAGGTCACGGTGGCTACTTCAACACTCCTGTTGTTGGTCAGAAGATGCTTGCTGCAGCTCTCAACTCGCCTATCTCTTGTATGGAAACAGCTGGTGAAGGTGGTGCTTGGGGTATTGCTCTTCTCGCTGCATACGCAATCAAGAGCAATGGTCAGAACCTTGCAGATTGGCTCGACAATGTTGTATTTGCAGGCAACACAGGTACTTCAGTTGATCCAGATCCAGCAGACGTTGAAGGCTTCAACAAGTACATTGAGAACTACAAAGCTTGTCTCCCTGTAGAACAGGCTGCAGTAGATAACAAGAAACAATAATTCACTTATAAATATATTAAAGAAAATGGCAAAGAATCCAATTTCAGTATTGAATCATGCTGCAGACAATATCCGTATTCTTGCAGCATCAGCAGTTGAAAAGGCTAAGTCAGGTCACCCAGGCGGTGCTATGGGTGGTGCAGACTTCATCAACGTACTCTACTCTGAGTACCTCAAGTATGACCCAAAGAACCCTGAGTGGGTTGGTCGCGACCGTTTCTTCCTCGATCCAGGTCACATGGCTCCAATGCTCTACTCACAGCTCTGCCTCGCTGGCAAGTTCACTCTTGATGAGCTCGCTCAGCTCCGTCAGTGGGGGGCACCTACAACTGGTCACCCAGAGTATGAAGTAGCTCGTGGTATCGAAAACACTTCTGGTCCTCTCGGTCAGGGTCACGCTTACGCTATCGGTGCAGCTATCGCTGCTAAGTTCCTTGCTGCTCACACTGGCAACCCAACATTCGCAAAGGAAACAATCTACGCATACATCTCTGACGGTGGTATTCAGGAAGAGGTTTCACAGGGTGCTGCACGTATCGCAGGTAACCTTGGCCTCGACAACCTCATCATGTTCTACGACTGCAACGACATCCAGCTCTCTACAGAGACAAAGGAAGTTATGAACGAAGATACAGCTGCTAAGTATCGCGCTCAGAACTGGGAAGTTATCGAAATCAACGGTAACGACGCAGAACAGGTTCGTGCAGCTATCGAGAAGGCGCAGGCAGTTCAGGGCAAGCCAACACTCATCATCGGTAAGTGTATCATGGGTAAGGGCGCGCTCAAGGCAGACGGTTCTTCATACGAGGCCAACTGCAAGACTCACGGTGCTCCACTCGGTGGCGACGCATTCGTTAATACAGTTAAGAACCTCGGCGGTGATCCTGAGAATCCATTCCAGATCTTCCCAGACGTTCAGGAGCTCTACGCTAACCGCGCTAAGGAACTCGAAGGCATCTGTGCAGAGCGCTATGCTGAGGAGAAGGCTTGGGCTGAGGCTAACCCAGAGAAGGCTGCTGCACAGGCAGAATGGTTCTCTGGCAAGGCACCAAAGATTGACTGGAACGCTTGCACTCAGAAGGACAACGATGCTACTCGTAGCGCTTCTGCTGCTTGTCTCTCAGTTCTCGCTGAGCAGGTTCCAAACATGATCTGCGCTTCTGCCGACCTCTCTAACTCAGACAAGACTGACGGCTTCCTCAAGAAGACTAAGGCTCTCACAGCTGGCGACTTCTCAGGCGCATTCTTCCAGGCTGGTGTTGCAGAGTTCACTATGGCTTGCTGCTGCGTTGGTATGGCTCTACACGGTGGTGTCATCCCTGCTTGCGGTACATTCTTCGTATTCTCACAGTACATGCTCCCTGTAGTACGTATGGCAGCTCTCATGCAGCTCCCAGTTAAGTTCATCTGGACTCACGACGCATTCCGTGTTGGTGAGGACGGTCCTACTCACGAGCCAGTTGAACACGAGTCACAGATCCGTCTCATGGAGAAGCTGAAGCGTCACGATGGCAAGAACTCTACTCTCGTTCTTCGTCCAGCAGACGCAAAGGAGACAACTACTGCATGGGCTATGGCAATGGAGAACACAGACAGCCCTACAGCTCTCATCTTCTCTCGCCAGAACATCAACAACCTTCCAGAGGGCAACGACTATGAGCAGGCTCGCAAGGGTGGCTATGTAGTAGCAGGTTCAGACGAGAATCCAGACGTAGTAATGGTTGCAACAGGTTCTGAGGTTTCTACACTCATCTCCGGTGCTGAGCTCCTCCGCAAGGATGGTGTTAAGTGCCGCATCGTAAGTGTACCTTCAGAGGGCGTATTCCGTTGCCAGTCAGCAGAGTACCAGCAGTCAGTTATCCCAGCAGGCGCTAAGATCTTCGGTATGACAGCAGGTCTCCCAGTAAACCTCCAGGGCTTCCTAATTGGTGCTGACCCAGCATCAAAGATTTGGGGTCTTGAGACATTCGGTTTCTCTGCTCCATACAAGGTGCTCGACGAGAAGCTTGGCTACACAGCTGAGAACGTTTACAACCAGGTAAAGAGCATGCTCTAATTATGGTCGGACTTGCATCAGATCACGCAGCCTTCCCTCTCAAGCAATTCGTAAAGAAATACCTTGAAGAGAAAGGCATGGAATACAAGGACTACGGCACATACACAGAGGATTCCTGCAACTACGCCACTTACGGTCACGCTCTCGCTGAGGGCATTGAGAAGGGCGAAGTATATCCAGGCATCGCAATGTGTGGCTCAGGCGAAGGCATCTCAATGACTCTCAACAAGCACCAGAGCATTCGTGCCGGTCTTGTTTGGCAGCCAGAGATTGCTCATCTCATCCGTGAACACAACAATGCCAACGTCATCGTTTTCCCTGGACGTTTCATCACAGAGGAAACATGCCGTGCTTGTCTCGACGAATTCTTCGGCACAGAATTTGCTGGTGGACGTCATCAGCAACGTATCGAAGACATTCCTGTTAAGTAACAATTCTAATTAATCCATAAAGAACATACTATTGACTGACCACACAAAAGTCATTAGTATGTTCTTTTTTTAGCTAATCAAAACTAACTTATGAATCAACAACAAGGTTCAAAAACATACCTTTTCTCCATTGTGCTCGTTGCCGTCATCGGAGGACTTCTTTTCGGTTATGACACAGCCGTAATCTCCGGTGCAGAAAAAGGCCTTCAAGCATTCTTCATGGGAGCATCAGACTTCCAGTACACAGACTTCTGGCATGGATTCACAAGTTCCAGCGCGCTTATTGGATGTATCATAGGCTCATCTATCTCTGGCGTGCTTGCTTCAAACTGGGGGCGCAAGAAATCCCTCATCTTCGCAGGCGTAATGTTCTTCATCTCGGCATGGGGCTCAATGTGTCCTGAAACAATGGTACTCACAAAGGGGGAGCCAAACATGACTCTCCTCATCGTCTTCAACATCTACCGTGTCATCGGTGGCGTTGGCGTAGGTCTCGCATCTGCAGTATGTCCTATGTACATTGGTGAGATTGCTCCAAGCAATATCCGCGGAATGCTTGTCAGTTGGAATCAGTTCGCCATCATCTTCGGACAGCTCGTTGTCTATTTTGTCAACATGTTCATCCTTGGCGACCACGTAGCACCAGTCATCGAAAGCGTTGGCGACGGCATGAACAAGCTTATGAACGGTCCTGAGGCAGCATGGAGCATTGCAGAAGGCTGGCGCTATATGTTTGGTTCCGAAATGGTTCCTGCAGGCCTCTTCGCCATCCTCATCTGTTTCGTACCAGAAACCCCACGCTATCTTGCTTCTATTGGTGCTGACGCAAAGGCAGAAGGCATCCTCGCCAAGATCAACGGCGCAGAAAAGGCTAAGGAAATCCTTCGCGAAATCAAGGAGACAATGACAGTGAAGACTGAGCCTCTCATGACTTACGGCTTCCTTTGCATCTTCGTTGGCATCATGCTCTCTGTATTCCAGCAGGCAGTAGGCATCAACGCCGTTCTCTACTTCGCCCCACGCATCTATGGAGCTATGGGCTTCGAGAACCCAATGATGCTCACCGTATTCAATGGCATCGTGAACCTCGGCTTCACATGCGTAGCCATCTTCACAGTCGAGAAGCTTGGCAGAAAGCCTCTCCTCATCGTTGGCTCGCTCGGCATGGCAGTCGGCGCAATAGGCGTAGCATGCACCTTCTCTCAGGCTATGGAAGGCAACTCAACCATGCAGCTCCTCTGCATGATTTCTCTCATGATATATTCAGCCAGCTTCATGTTCTCATGGGGCCCAATCTGCTGGGTACTCATTGCCGAAGTATTCCCTAACACCATTCGTGGCGGAGCCGTAGCCATCGCCGTTGCTTTCCAGTGGATATTCAACTGGATCGTATCAACATCATTCGTTCCAATGGCAAACAGCCTCGGCTTCTGGTTTGTCTATGGCATGTACGGCGTCATCTGCATCATTGCAGCAGTATTCGTTTGGAAACTTGTCCCAGAAACCAAGGGCAAGACTCTCGAAGACATGACCAAGCTTTGGAAAGACAAGATGTAAATCTGTAATTTTATTTATCAAATGAGTTCGGCAAAACGCTGGACTCATTTGTTTTATATAACCATAACGAATGTAAATCTTTGCCAATTTCACCTTGCAACATAGCAACAATTTTGTCCTTCTTTTTGATTTTATACAAAAGTTTAGAGTTTTATTTCTTTATATTGGGTATTTTACGTAATTTTGCACGATATTAAGTACGTACAATTATTATAACACTTACCAAAATATGGAAAATAGAAGCGTTGTTTCTATTGCAGACTATAGCAAGGAAAAGATTCAGTACTTGCTGGATATGGCAACAGAATTTGAGGCACGTCCAAATCGTCGCCTGCTTGAGGGAAAAGTTGTTGCTACCCTCTTTTTTGAGCCATCTACTCGCACGCGTCTCTCTTTCGAGACTGCAGCCAACCGTCTTGGTGCTCGCGTGATTGGCTTCTCCGACCCAAAGGCAACAAGCTCAAGCAAGGGTGAGACGCTGAAGGATACAATCAAGATGGTGAGCAATTATGCTGATGTGATCGTGATGCGACACTATCTGGAAGGAGCAGCACAGTATGCAAGCGAAGTGACAAATGTGCCTATCATCAATGCTGGCGATGGCTCAAACCTTCACCCTTCGCAGACGATGCTCGACCTTTATTCTATCTACAAGACTCAGGGCACGCTCCAGAATCTGAATATTTACATGGTAGGCGACTTGAAGTACGGACGCACTGTGCATTCTCTCCTCATGTCAATGCGCAAGTACAACCCTACTTTCCACTTCATCGCTCCTAAGGAACTGGAGATGCCAGAGGAATACAAGCTCTACTGCAATCAGAATGACATCAAGTATATTGAGCAGCAAGACTTCACCGAGGATACTATTGCCGATGCTGATATCCTCTACATGACTCGTGTGCAGCGTGAGCGTTTCAGCGACCTCATGGAATACGAGCGCGTGAAGGACGCTTACATCCTCAAGGCTGATATGCTTTGCAAATGCCGCGACAATATGAAGATCCTCCACCCACTGCCACGCGTGAACGAGATTGAGTATGATGTAGATGAGAGCAAGCATGCTTACTATTTCGATCAGGCACAGAACGGCCTATACGCTCGCCAGGCGCTGATTTGCGATGTGCTTGGCATCACTTTGGATGATATCAAGAACGACAATACAATAATTTAATTCTTATGGAACATAACAAAGAACAAATGATGGTTGCCGCTCTTGCGAACGGTTCAGTCATCGACCATATTCCCACAAGCAAGCTTTGGACTATAGCACAGCTTCTCAATCTCGACAAGTGTCATGAGGAAGTTGTGATAGCCAACAACCTTGATAGCCATGTGATGGACAAGAAGGGCCTAATCAAAATTAGCGGAAAGTTCTTCACAGAAGAGGAAATCAGCAAACTCGCTGTTGTGTGTCCAACCATTCGCCTCACGGTTATTCGCGACTACGAGGTGGTGGAAAAGAGACAAGTGAAGTTGCCAGAGACACTCATTAACATCGTGAAGTGTGCAAATCCTGTATGCATCACCAACAATGAGCCAATGAAGACATATTTCGACGTGAAGGATTTGTCAACACTCAGATGCCGCTACTGTGGCAAGCAGCAATCAATTGGTAGTATAAAATTAAAATAAGATATGAAATTTGCAGAACATAGCAAGCTCAACCTCTCTCAGGTAAATGAGGAGGTGCTGAAGGACTGGAACTCGCAGGACGTGTTCCACAAGAGCATTGATGAGCGCGAGGGTTGCCCCCAGTTCATCTTCTTTGAAGGACCACCATCGGCTAACGGACACCCAGGCATCCACCACGTAATGGGTAGAACAATCAAGGATACATTCCTCAGATACAAGACAATGCAGGGCTTCCAGGTGAAGCGCAAGGCAGGCTGGGATACACATGGACTTCCTGTTGAGCTTTCAGTAGAAAAGGAGCTCGGCATTACAAAGGAGGACATCGGTGGCCCTAAAGTGTCAGTTGATGGCTACAACCAGAAGTGCCGCGAGAATGTGATGATGTACACTGACGAGTGGACTCAGCTCACAGACAAGATGGGCTACTGGGTTGATCTTGAGCATCCATACATCACATACGACAACAAATACATCGAATCGCTTTGGTATCTTCTCAAGAAACTCTACGAGAAGAACCTTCTCTACAAAGGATACACTATCCAGCCATATTCGCCTGCGGCAGGCACAGGCCTCTCGTCTCACGAACTCAACCAGCCAGGTTGCTATCGCGACGTGAAGGACACAACTGTCACTGCTCAGTTCAAGGTGACAGACAGTGTTTGCGAGGTGATGAATGGCAAGGGCGAATACATCGGTGGTTGCGACAAGCAACTTCCTATCTACATCCTTGCATGGACAACAACACCTTGGACATTGCCTTCAAACACAGCACTTTGTGTTGGTCCTAAGATTGACTACGTGTGCGTTATCGGCAAGAACCCATACTCAGGCGAAGAAGCTGCATACTTCATTGCAGAAAGCCGACTTTCTGCTTATTTCTCTCCAGAGAAGGACGAGGAAGGCAACGAAATTCCGCTTCAGATCATCTGGCGTGGCAAGGGCGCAGACCTTGTTGGTCTTCACTATGAGCAGCTCATGCCATGGGTTAAGCCTTGCGAACTTGATGGCGACAAGGTGATCGTGAAGGAAGCAGACGCATTCCGCGTAATTCCAGGCGATTATGTCACAACAGAAGACGGTACAGGCATTGTTCATATCGCTCCTACATTCGGTGCAGACGACGCAAAAGTGGCAAAGGATGCAGGAATTCCATCTCTCTTCATCATCGACAAGGCTGGCGACACACGCCCTATGGTTGACTTCACAGGCAAGTACTTCGTGAAGGAAGACATCAATGAGGCATTCCTCGCTGCATGCGTGAACGAAAGCTACTGGAAGCACAGCGGCGACTTCGTGAAGAATGCTTACGATCCTAAATACAACAAGGATGGAAAGTATGACGAGAAGGCTGCCACTAAAGATATGGACCTCAATGTCATCCTCTGCCTTGAGATGAAGGAGAACGGCACAGCATTCAAGATTGAGAAGCACGTGCACAATTATCCACACTGCTGGCGCACAGACAAGCCAGTGCTCTATTACCCTCTCGACTCTTGGTTCATTCGCTCGACAGCATGCAAGGATCGCATGTTTGAGCTCAACAAGACAATCCAGTGGAAGCCTGAATCAACAGGCACAGGACGCTTTGGCAAGTGGCTTGAAAACCTCAACGACTGGAACCTCTCACGCTCACGCTACTGGGGCACTCCACTCCCAATCTGGCGCAACCGCGACACTAAGGAGGAAATCTGCATCGGTTCAGTAGAGGAGCTTTACAACGAAATCGAGAAGGCAGTTGCTGCTGGCGTTATGCCAAGCAATCCATTGAAGGACAAAGGGTTCGTTCCTGGCAACATGGATCAGGCTAACTACGATAAGATTGACCTCCATCGTCCATACGTTGACGACATCAAGCTTGTAGGCAAAGATGGCTCAGTTCTCACTCGCGAACTCGACCTCATCGACGTATGGTTCGACTCTGGTGCAATGCCATACGCACAAGTTCACTACCCATTCGAGAATCGCGAACTCATCGACGAAGGCAAGGCATTCCCAGCCAACTTCATCGCAGAGGGCGTTGACCAGACACGCGGTTGGTTCTTCACTCTCCACGCTATCGCAACAATGGTGTTTGACTCCTTTGCTTACAAGGCAGTCATCTCTAACGGTCTCGTTCTCGACAAGAATGGCGTGAAGATGTCAAAGCGCCTTGGTAACGTCATCAACCCATTCGAGTGCATAGGCAAGTATGGCGCAGATGCTGTGCGTTGGTACATGATCACAAACTCATCTCCATGGGACAACCTCTCATTTGACCCAGAAGGCGTGAAGGAGGTCACTTCCGCATTCTTCATCAAGCTACAGCAAGCATACTCATTCTTTACTATGTATGCTAACGTGGATGGTTTCGAGTACAAGGAAGCAGATATCGCATACGCTGATCGTCCAGACTTTGACCGTTGGTTGCTCTCTGAGCTCAACACGCTTGTGAAGAATGTGCAGACATATCTCGACGACTACGATCCAACTCCAGCAGGACGACTCATTCAGTCATTCGTAATCGACTATCTCTCAAACTGGTACATCCGCTTGAACAAAGCACGTTTTTGGGCTGGCGAGATGACACAGGATAAGCTTTCTGCATATCAGACACTCTATATCACACTCGACACGCTCAGCCGTCTCATTGCTCCAATTGCGCCATTCTATGCAGATCAGCTCTTCCGCGATCTCAACAGTGTCACAGGCAAAGACTCAGCACAGAGCGTACACTTGGCTAAGTTCCCATCATACACTGAGGACTGCATCGATTCCGAGCTTGAAGCAGCAATGGAAGCAGCCATGAAGGTTACTTCTATGGGACTTTCTATACGCAAGGATGTGAAGATTCCTGTCACTCAGGTGCTTCAGTCGCTCGCAGTGCCAGACACAGATAAGACATTCAGCGCACAGATACTCCGCATGGCAGGCATCATTGCAAAGGAGGTGAACGTGAAAGAAGTTAAGCTTATGGATGGCTCTATGCTTGTCAAGAGCGTTAAGTGCAACTTCCGCATCATGGGTAAGAAGTTTGGCAAGATGATGAAGGCTGTCAGCGCTGCTGTGTCAGAAATGAGCCAGGCACAGATTTCTGAGCTTGAATCAAACGGCAGGATCACTCTTCAGGCAGATGGTCAGGATGCACTCATCGAACTTGCCGACGTTGACATCATGTCGCAGGACATCCCAGGATGGAGTGTTGCCAACGAAGGCACTACTACCGTTGCTCTCGACATCACAATCACTCCAGAGCTCAAGACCGAAGGCTACGTGCGCAAGATCATCAAGCAGATTCAGAGTCTTCGCAAGTCGCTGGGCTTCGAAATCACCGACCGCATCAAGGTGCAGATCTCTGATTGTCCAGAAGTGCAGGCTGTGCTTGGCAAATACAAGGAAAACATTGCAAGCCAGGTACTTGCCAACGCTATCGACATTGCTAATATAGAAGGTGAGCCAATCGATTTCAACGATTTCAAGGCTGTCATCTCAGTACATAAAGACTAAAGATGTCAAAAAAGACTAAACTATACATTTCTATCGCAATATTCATCGCTGTGCTTGTCATTGACCAAATCATAAAGGTCAATGTCAAGACCAGCATGTTTCTCGGCGAGAGAATCGAAATCTTCAGCTGGTTCCAGCTCGTCTTTGTCGAAAACAACGGAATGGCATTCGGATGGGAACTGTGGGGCGGCAAGCTCTTCCTCACCCTCTTCCGTGTCATAGCCGTGTGTGCCATCGGCTGGTTCATCTTCAAAGAGATAACTTGCCATAAGCGGCCGTTCGGATACATCCTATGCCTCACCCTCATCATGGCAGGCGCAGCAGGCAACATCATCGATTGCCTTTTCTACGGACTCATCTTCAACAATCCACCACGACCAATGGTTGCAGAACTTGTGCCTTGGGGAATGGGTTATGGTGAGCTCCTTTACGGAAAAGTAGTAGATATGTTTTATTTCCCTCTTATCGAATGGGATATGCCATCATGGTCACCACTCTACGGCGGTGAGCACTGCGTATTCTTCAGTCCTGTCTTCAACTTTGCAGATGCTGCCATCTCATGTGGCATCGTAGCACTCCTTCTCTTCTATCACAAGATAGTTAGTCAAATCAACATCAATTCTCTCAAGTCGTGAAACACCTCCTCTACGCAGTCATACTACTAATGTTTGCCATTTGTGCATGCGACAGCAATAACTCCGATGTGCTCTCAACCAGCACAATGGAAGATGTGCTGTATGACTACCATCTGGCGCAAGGACTCATCGAGCAGCTGCCAGGAGGAGTAGAAGAGCGCGAAGACAAAGCACAAGACTACATCAACGCCGTCTTTCAGAAACATGGAATAACAGAAGCGCAATTCGACTCATCTGTCATCTACTACAACCGTCACACCAAGGATCTCTACAAGATCTACGAGAACTTGAGATCCCGCCTCACCGAAGAAACTGAGGCTATTCAGCTCATCACAGGTTCGAATGACATGACAGCAATTTTTGCCGAAGGAGGCGACACCACCAATATCTGGAATGCTTCGCCTATGCTTCTTCTCCGCAGCAAGAACATTCTTCGTAGCAAAAGCTTTACCATCATTGCCGATACTGCATTCCACCACAACGACATGTTCATCCTCACTTTCAATCCTCTCTTTGTCAAGGAAAACCAGAGCGATCGTAACTACACGCTCTATGTGGGCTTGAACCTCGAGTACAAAGACGGTAAAACCATTGGTCAAACTCGACAAGTCAATTATACTGGTGCTCAGCAATTTTCTATCACAGCAAAAGAGGATCAGCCACTCTCCAAAGTGTCAGGTTTCTTCTACTACAGCGGTAAGGATGATTCCCGCAACTATTGCATAGTGAACGGCATATCATTCGTTCGCATGCATGAGAGCGCTCCTGTGCCATCAGACGTTCCAGCCGACACCATCAAGGCTGACACCATTCAGCAAGACACAACGCCAGTCATACACGAGAGGAGACTCACTCCAGAGGAAGTTCGCCGACAGAACCAGACAGGCGAAAAGATTAACATCAAAGCCGCTCCTTCTGTTCGCTCGCGCAATACTTATGGTCCCCGTCGCCGCACTAACAACACACAGCAGCGTCGCACAGGCAATTAACCGCAGTAACCACCCCCTACTTCCTCCTTTAGACAATGAGACGAGTTGCAGCCACCCGTGTTTATCTATCATCCGAAGAGTTCCACACCAACCACATTGTGGAACTCTTCGATTCTTTTGTCGTCAACCACTATGGTCTCCAATCCGAGCTCCCCATGACCGAATGGCTTGGAGGCATCATCCTCATCACCACAGCCATCCTATCCCCCATCCAGATACGTCAGTGCGCAAACATCCAAGTCATCTACTCCTTGGCACAGAGCACCGACAATCACTCTCCGCGTCCACAAGCATACCATATAGCCAATGTAGATATTCTATCAGCCCAACTGATGCCAAACTCAATTGTAACCCAACTGATAGATCAAGAATAATCATAGCCATTGTTCATCCCTCGTACAACATCGATGTCATACGAGCAACGACATCGATGTCATTTGGGCATTGACATGCAGCGAATACGAGCGATAGGAGGAAGGCCGTATGAGTGCTGTGCCCCCAACACTACGGAAATACAAGAATTTGGAAAGTGTGAATTTTGTAAATTGTGAATTTGTGAATTTCAACAATTTCAAGCGGCAAAAAAAGTATATATTATCATATATTATTATTTATTATATACATCACTTTCTCATCCACTCAACCTTTAAATTCACAATTCACAAAATTCACACTTTTTTCATGATCTAAGGCTCGTATTTTTGTTTAACAACATTGTCAAAGTATTTAACATCAATCATTTGACAGTTTTCTCAGCTAATTATTAGTAATTCAAAATGTGAACAGAAAAGGGCGCAACTTGATTTCATCAATCAGACACGAGGTGTCACTTTTTTAGAAAAAACAAATTTAATTTGGTGGTTTGCGATGAAAGATTTAACTTTGCATAAAGTTAACAAAAACCAATATAAAAAAATGACAAAAATGAAAAATATGAAGACTTACTTATCTATAGCATTTATGTTGATAGCAACGGTAGCATCAGCACAAAATGATTCAACTGCATTTATGAAAAAGCTGTGCAAGCTGGACGGAATCAGCGAAGTGAAGTATCTGGAAACGACAAGGTTCAAGGAAAAGTATGTGGTGAAGATTAAGCAGAATGTGGATGGAGATACTCCAGAGAAAGGAACATTTGGTGAAAGAGTGATTGTTGGTTACCGTGGCGAGGACAGGCCTACTGTACTCGTGACAGAGGGATACTTTGCCGATTACGGTTTGAGACAGGACTATGAGGAAGAGCTTAGTGCTATGTTCGATGCTAATGTGGTTCTGTGCGAGTACAGGTATTTCGCAGAGAGTGTGCCTCAGCCAACAAACTGGGACTATATGACTGTGGATAACTCGCTCAGGGATTATCACCACACAAGGCAGTTGCTGGGACAAGTGTTCAATGGAAAATGGATAAGCACAGGTATCAGTAAGGGCGGTCAGACAACGATGTTCTATCGTGCTACATACCCTGACGACGTGGATGTCAGCGTCAGCTACGTGGCTCCATTAAATAGAAGTGTTGAAGATGGAAGGCATGAGAAGTTCCTCGCAAAGAAAGTGGGCACAAAAGCAGAAAGACAGGCTATAGAGAATGCCATGCAGGAACTGATGAAGAGAAAAAGCAAGCTTATGCCTATGTTCAATAATGTCTGCTCTGAGAGAGGTTATAAGTTCTACATCAGCAATGAAGACATCTTCGACTATTGCGTACTTGAACTCCCATTCGCTCTTTGGCAATGGGGCACGCCAGTCAGCACGCTACCTGCATCAGATGCAAGCGACGAAGATTGGGCACGCGCATTGTTGACTATTTCCGATCCAGACTATTTCTCATACCCAAATAAGTTCATGCCATTTGATGTTCAGGCAAGCCGCGAGCTGGGTTACTACGGCTACTCACTCAAACCTATCAAGAAGTGGGCATCGGTGAAGAACACAAAGGGATACCTGAAGCAACTGATGCTGCCTGACAGCCTGAGAAAGTATGACTTTGACAAGCGCTTGTATGACCGCACGGTGAAATTCTTGAAGAACGAGGACCCAACCCATATATTCATATATGGCGAGATTGACCCTTGGAGCGCAAGCGGAGTGTGCACATGGCTCAACTGCTCGAAGAAAAAGAACATGAGAGTGTATGTGCAGCCAAGAGGCAGTCATGTGAGTCGTATAAGGGATGTTCTATAAATTAACTTATTAATAATTAGACATTTAGTTTGATATTTCAGAAAAAAGTCGTACCTTTGTAGTAGAAATCATACAGAATCATGCAGAAAACTACAATATACCGCAAGCCAATGGGCGAGAACC
>JAZRYI010000007.1:0-7210 GCA_045600665.1 Bacteroidaceae bacterium | reverse complement strand
TAACGTGAGTTCGATGAATTGTTTTCATGCCTTCGGCCAATTAGAAAAACCAAAAAAAACAAAAGAAAACAAAAGGAAAACCATAATGTTTTTTCTTGTTTTTGTTCTGTTTATCAAAGGTTTTTCTTAACATGGCGCTTGCGCATAAACAATCAAACACAATTCGTCGAATTCACGTTAATATATTAATATGGTGTTATTGAGCTTGGCACCGCTAATTCTATTGCAGGTCAAACCTTCTTCACTGGATGAGTGAAGAGGAAGCGTGCGCCTTGCTCCTTGTGGTGCACATCCAGCTTGGCCTCGCCACCAAGCTGAGTGGCAATGCTGCGGCAAATTGCTAAGCCAAGACCAGTACCTGTCTTGAATGTTGCCAGCTTCTCAAAGCGGCCAAAAATCACATCTGCCTTATCCACAGGCACACCTTCACCTGTGTCTGTCACCGACATAGTCAGCATGCCTGGATTCTCGGTCAGAGAAGCATGCAGGCGAATCTCACCCTGCGAGGTATGCTTTACGGCATTTGTAAGGTAGTTGATCAGTACCTGCTCCACGCGCTTAGCATCTGAATATATCTTGAAGTCATCCTCCAAGTCGCTTGTCATATACATCTTCACATTGTCAGGGCAGCGGTAGATCACTGTGCTGATAGCCTTGCGGCACACCTCGTTCACAGAGCAGTCTGCCATCGTCATGCGATACTTGCCGCTCTGCATGTCACCTATGTCAAGGATATCGTTCACAAGCGTGGTGAGCATATCCGTATTGCTCTGAATAATGTTGCCGTATTCTGCAATTTCCTCGTCGGTCAGAAGGTCCTTCATCTGAGGATTGCATAAAATCTGGGAGAATCCGCAAATAGCATTCATCGGCGTACGAATCTCGTGACTCATATTCTGCAGATAGCTCTTTTGCATCGCCACACCATTTTCTAAAACTTTCCTGCGGTCAACCTCCTTTTTATAAAGATGAAAGACATAACCTAAAGCAATTACTAAAACAACAATTAAAACCGGGTATATAATACTACACAACATAAAAAGTTTTACTATTAAAAAGATTGTTACTCTAAAAAAAATATAAACATTACAAGGTGCAAAGTTACATTTTAATTTATAAAACAAATATGCTTTGTATTATTTTCTTTAGCATAAAATGAAGAAAAGCAACAAAACGGTCCAAAAATGCCTGCCATAGTTTGCAAAATCACTAATGCGATGTTTCATTTACTGCTATATTTCGCTACACATTCCCCTAAAACTTGTTTCTTAGCTTCGGATTGACTACCTTTGAGCACCCAAAACGAAAACATTGTACTATGAATGAATCTATACTGACACAGCTGCAGCAGCTGCGCGCGCTCTATGCCGATGCCGCGCCATCCGACTCAAAGACCCAAGAACAGTATGCCTGGCTCATTTGCAAGGCTATAAACAAGCATGCCGACGAGCTGGGCGCACTCCCTTGCCGCCAACTTTTGGCAGATGTCATGCGCCTGCCTCTGCAGCATCCATCTGCGCTATACTCTTCCATTCTGTGGGCAGCGACGAAGATGGCATCGCTCTTCACAGAGTTCCGCTTCGTGCCCTTCCTTCAGCTATGGAATCCCAAGGATAATCTACGCGAGGAAGACTACCAGCAAGGCAAGAGTGATGATGGCAAGGTGTTCCCATCCTTGGCTGAAAGGATGACGAGAGCGGCACTCACAGCGCAACTGATTCGCCCAGACGAGAGTGCTGATGGCATAGAGCCACAGCGCTTCGGATTTCACCCCATCGTGCCTATGATTGTTGTGAAAGTAAGCCAGTCAGAGATTAAAGGACGCAAGCTTTTCTTCGCAACTCTCTCCACGCCCGACGGCACCGAGGTGATGGCAGAGACGCATGCTCTGCGCACCAATCCGCTCACTCCTACCGAGGCACGCCACTATGTCAACCCTGGGCAGATGTACAATGTCCTTCTGCGCGACAAGCAAGACGGTTCTGGCATGCGCATCGTCGATGCCGTGCTATCGTCTCAGCCGCTTTCAGATGCATTTCCTGTTGTCACAGGCTATGTTGAGCACATCGACCAGCAGCATGCACACATTCACATCTTTGATGCCCTCTCTCGTCACTTCGTTTCCTCAGGACAGCGATTTGTCAAAGCGCAAGAGGGGCAGTTCGTGCAGTTCGTGCCTATCACTCCGCAGAAGAGCAACTTCAAGTCGGCAATCATCATTGGCTCTTCGTCAATGAATTCCTTCCCGCCTCGCGAAATACACATCACGAGATACAATGCTGAAAAGCAGTACTATGCATGGGAACTCACCGACCCTTCTGCTCCTATCACGGAGCAACTTTCACCTCTTCAGCTTTCACAAGGCAGCACGTCACCTTCCTTCACGCAGGGATTTGTCAATGCAAGCTTCGCGCAAGGCGCTGTGCCTGACATTGCGGTTGGCAATACTCTGCAAGCAATCGTATTTCTTCGCCGAGGCAAGGATGGACAAAAGCGTCCGCACATCGCACGACTCTTCAAGCCATAGTGCCATAGCAGGCAATAAAAGTGGGCACAATGTGTTGATTTCGCATAGAACATTTTCGTCATTTGCCGATTTTTTATTACCTTTGTGCCCCAAACGCTATTAGGCAAAAAAGAGATTCAAAAAAAATAACTAATTCAATGAAAAGGTCTTTAACTCTGATTTTTACGCTGGCAATCGCTTTTGCTGCCCATGCACAAAAATCCATCACCATTGCGGTGAAAACTACGTCATACCAGACAGTGACTGGCTTTGGGGCCGCTTGCTGCGACGGTGCGATGTGTCCTTTCGGTTCTGACACCCAGCCTGTGAGGCTTCTCTACGGTCCCACATCAAATGTAGGTCTGAACATCATGCGCATGGAGATCTCGCCTAACTTCAAGGGCAATATCACTGCCGCTGATGTTGGTTGGGACACTCCTTACGACTGGTACGGCAGCGTTCCGTCTGCCAAGATAGTGAAACAGCGCGGAGGCATCGTCTTCGGCACGCCTTGGTCACCTCCAGGCGAGTACAAAACCAATGGTACGGCACAAGGCGGAAATGCTAACAACCAAGGCAATCAACGCGGCGAGCTGCGTGCCGATTGCTACGAGAAGTTCTTCCCATGGCTGAACACATTCCTGAAATACATGAAGTCACAATCCGTCAAGGTTGATGCTGTGTCAATCCAGAACGAGCCTGACTGGTGGGTAGACTACTCAGGCTGTCTCTACACGCCTCAGCAGCAGGTCAACTTAGTCAAGAACTATGCTCACATGCTCGATAGAGAGACGTATCCATACGTTCGTTTGATAAGCGCTGAGCCGCTTGGATTTGATCCTAAATACTCCAACGCACTGCTCAACGACCCTATTGCGCGTGAGCAAATCGACATCATAGCCGGACACCTCTATGGTCACCCGCCATTGGGAAATATGAAGTCTGCCAGCGCGCTTGCTACGAAATATGGCAAGGAAGTGTGGATGACTGAGCACTCTGTGAGCGACAACATTCAGGATCGCTTGCCAAACTGGCACGAGCAGCTTCAGTTTGCTCAGGAACTGAACGAGTGCATGCTGTCTGGCTGCACAGGCTATATCTACTGGTACATGCGCGCTCACTGGGCTTTCGTTGGCACAGGTGAATCGAAATACGGCACAGCAAACAAGAAGAACGTCTTGCTGCCACGTGCATACGTCATGTCGCACTTCTCAAAATACGTGACTGGCGCGACTCGCCTCTATGCCTCTGCCACAGGCTACTCCGAGCCAAAGACAGAAGATGCATTCGAGACATCGGCATACATGAAGGGAGACTCCATCATCGTACAGGCTATTGCTGCAACCAATCAGTCCTACAAGCTGAGATTGTACATGCCTTTCAACGTGAAGAGCTGCACCCACATCCTCTCCACTGGCAACGAGAAAGAGAATCTCTGCCAGGAATCGACAGTTGACATGGCAGAACCTGCAAAGTATGTGACCATCAACATCCCTGGCAACAGCCTGAGCACCTTCATTCTCATGAAAGACAATGAGGAAACCGTCATCCGCGACCTGGATGCAGAAGCGCTCAATGCACCACCCACATACTATGACATGCAAGGACGCCGCATCTCCAATCCGCACGGTCTCTACATAGAGAAGCGCGCAGATGGCACAACAAAAAAAGTGTATAGCGAGAATTACTAAACCCTCTCAGCATAAGCATTTAGCAGGAATTACTAATAGCATGCTTTTGCAATCCACAAAAAAATGAGCAGATCCCATATTTCAGATCTGCTCATTTTTCATATTCAGGCGCATCGCCCTCGCCCAGCATCTTATCGTATGTAATGCGTCTCCACCAACTTTTCCTTTATCTTTGGACTGCCCATCTGTTGCATACCCAAACGGAAACTCTTTATCATGAACGCCATGTTCAACCCAAGCTGACGCATTGTCTGCATGCCTTCTTCGTCCTGCACCACTTCTCCTGGAGCAGTGCCATGAGCAATGCTCCAATACTGCGACGGTACCACTGGCATATTCGTCTTGAGGAAGTACTTGTTTAGCACATCCATCGTAGCCGTAGCTCCACCTCTTCTTGCCACTGCCACTGATGCTCCAACTTTCATCATCCAGTCTTTGTGCAGCGACGAATAGAAAAGGCGGTCGAGAAGCGAAATCAGCGTTCCCGAAGCCGAAGCGAAATATACCGGCGAGCCAATCACCAATCCATCTGCCTCATCCATCTTCTCAGAGATCTCGTTCACAATATCCCCGAAGCAGCACACGTTCGTGTCCCAGCACTTGTTGCAAGCTATGCACCCATGTATCTGGCGATGCCCTACGTGAATCCATTCCGTCTCAATACCTTGTTCGTTAAGCACGCGTTCCACCTCATGCAACGCAGTGGCAGTATTCCCTTCAGCCTTTGGGCTTCCATTCAGTATTATAACCTTCATATCTTTGATAGTTTTTATAGTAATGACCACAAAGTTATGCATTTTTTTCGAACTCACAATCAACCGAATCCACCAAAGTGCCAATAAAAAACTATCCTCATATCTTTTTTGAGGGATTCTGCTCTTTTCTCCCATTATTTCTTCACTTATGCATTCAAGCATGAGATTCTGCGCCTCCACTCAACGTAACTCAATATTGACAACTGCATTTTCGTCAACGTTTATTCGGGAGTGCATCTTTCTCCTTTCTGCCATCCGCATTTAGGGCACTTGCCTGATGCATCGAGCTTGACACCACATAGTGGGCAGCGGTCGAAGTGCTTCTCTGGTTTGTATTCCTGCGAAGCCTTGTTTGCGCCACTCTTGAAGGTGAGTTTTGCGATAGGAAGCTTGTCCTTGAGCAGGTCATATACAATCTTTATCATGCCCTCTACGGTCATGGTTTCTTTGGTGACCACGAGGCGGCACTCAGGATAGGCAGTTGCCCATTCGGTATGGAATGCTTCGCCCTTCATCGTGTTGAGAGGATGGCCATTGCGAATGCCTTGCTTGTCATACACATCGAGTATGGCAGGGAGCAATGGATCGTCCTCGCGCAGCACAAGAGCGTGGTCGAAGTTGCGCAGGATGTCCCAGGCTATCTTCTTGATCTCGTTGCATGGAAAGACCATGTTGACTTGTGGCGTGATGGTGTCCTCTACCTCGATGGTCAACACTCCCGTGTGACCATGCAAGTACTGCGCCTCACCCTGAAATCCGTAGAATCGGTGAGCATACTGCAGTTCCAGCTTAGTGATACTTCTCATAATTCTGTTTGTGTTAGGGATTAAACAATAGAGTAATAAACTCGCTGCAAAGGTATCAACTTTTCCCATTCTTTCTCTATTCCAGCTTTTCGTTTATTGAACACTTAGCATTATGCATGCTTATCTGTTTCACGAGAAGAAGGGGGAAGGATTTTGTTTTCGAAGTGAGCAAATACTGCTTTATTCTTGCATCAGGTTCAAGAATTAAGGGCACAAACTGAAAAATATTCATTTTGCCATGCGTTATGACGTTCTGTTTATATTCGCCTCGGCGAGTGTCTGGTCTCGAGATCATGAATGCCAGTACAGGTGAATACGAGCCTGTTGACCTTGCAAAAACATATTCGGTTGCCTCCTCCGACCACTTGCTCAAGAATCTTGGCGGCGAAGGCGCCTTCCGCTACGCTGTTCTCGACAAAGACTTCATGATTCCCGATGTTGTTCTCTTTATACAGTACTTCCGCAAGGTGCTCGGAGGGAGAGTTCCCGACATGTACCAATCGCCAGAAGGGCGTATCAGCATGAAGTAGATATTCCTTTCTTGTGGATGCATCTATTCGCGCGGCATGAATAATAACAGTCTCACGGCATGAATAACTGTATTCACGCGGTACGAATAACAGTATTCTCTGGAACGGCTTTTTATGAATATGTGAACACATGGCTTCATGCCACCAAGCAAATGACTTGATGGCATCACGGGATTCTTTGTTATAAATGACGATTATCTGCAAGAAATTGGCAACTATAAGGTATAAAAGTGAAGAAAATGCTATTAAAGTGTGGAATTTTCATAGAAAAACTGGCAATACCATCTTTAATTTAGTCAAAAATGATTAACTTTGTACGAGTAATATTAATAATGTGTGTTCTTAACCAAATATCGAGCACACCTAAAGCCCTGACATTATGTCAAATCCAAAAATAAAAGAAATTACAACCCGACTTTGGGGTAAGCAAGATGTCCACTTCATGGCAAACGAAGATGTGAATATCATGAACCAGAGAACTCGCTTGACATCAGCTGGCAGTTCGAGTTAATCAATATCCTTGTCAAATTCAATCCTAATGCCCAGTTCTTCATCACCACTCATTCTCCAAGCATCTTTGGTGATGGATGGGGTGACAAGATTATCTATATGGAAGACGTAACCACTCCTGCAAAATAATCGAAGATAATGCACTCCATGTAAATGGTTACTTAGAGATAGAAAACGTACAAAAAGACCTCAAACAAATAACTTCAGCATAAGAATGGAAAACCGAATAAAAGTGGTTCTTGTCGATAAAAAGAAGACCAATAAGTGGCTTGCAGAGCAAATGGGATGTGCGCCAACAACAGTAAGCAAATGGTGTACCAATGCTTGCCAGCCACCAATGGAGACATTCGTCAAGATTGCAGAACTCCTCGAAGTGGATATTAACGAGCTTCTGAGGAAGGATTGAGAAGCA
>JAZRYI010000006.1:0-16115 GCA_045600665.1 Bacteroidaceae bacterium | reverse complement strand
AGTCAAGCTCACGATTGTTCTGTATTTCAAAGATGAGCAATTCACCATCCTCATCTTCTGCCAACAGATCCACGCGATTGAATTTGTCATCAGCTGTCTCCTTGTTGCCCTCACTCTCCAGCAAGCTATTTATCTTGATTGGCCTGCCAAGCAAGACCGTCAAGAGGCCTTCCACAACGACATAATCTGCCTTGTTGCGAAGCAGTCGTTTTATTGCCCAATCAAAGCGAACGAGACCATTTGATTTGCACATACCGATGAAATTTTGAAGTTAATACTCAATCTTTGTGGCAAAAGTACGACATATTTCTTATACTACCAAATAATTAACAAAGAAAATGATGAAAAAGAAAAGTGCAGGCTCGTGGTGAACCTGCACTTTGTGTTATTGTTGGGAAGGTTAGTTAGCGACCTGTGCCCCGGTGGTACTTTTGAGTACAATCGCCTCAAACATAGCAACAGTTACCATTTGACATTTATTATAATGCTGAAGTACTAATAAATCTGCATCACCAGTAATAATGAAATCTGCTTTCGACTCTTCGGCTAGCGCTATAAGATAATCATCTTTTCCGTCACGACATCTTTTGGGAAAAGGTGGCTGTATAGGAAAAGACATCCCAACTTGCCTCAAACTACTAACCAAGTATTGTACTTTATCTTGAGGGAAATACTTTGCAAACTTAGGGCGAGAGGTGACTTCTATTATTTCATTTAGTAGTTGATCAGAAACCACCAATTGAACTTCTGGCTGAGAGAGAATCTTAACGAATTGAGCGACTTTACGCCCAATCAAAATGCTAATCCAAACGTTCGTATCAACAACTACCCTATATTGCATACTGTAGGTTATGTTTGCGAACGTTCTTTATTTCTTGCAATATCTCCTCGTCAGTAAAAGGGCAATCCTCGGCAATGCCAGTTATGATTCCAAACATTTCCTTTTTCTGATAGGAAATAAGTTCATCACGCAAACGCACCTGATCGTCCTTCGTCATTTGAAGCACGAGGTCACGAATCTGCGAATAACTTATGTCTAATGTTGCTGTCATAAATGTTAATTTGTAAATTCACGCCACAAAGTTATATCTTTTTATTCATTCCTCCAAACATTTCAGAAAGAAAATGATTGAAATTCAAAGTGCAGGCTCGTGGAGGAGTCTGCACTTTGAATATTGTTAGAGGTGGGTCAGGAACCTATCCCTGTGATCCTTGCTTTGTGTATTGTTGGAGGTGGGTCAGGGAACCTGTCCCTGTGCCCCATTCCCTTACTGCTTTTTAACAACTGCAGATTGAATAGAATTCTCAGCATAGAATACCACATATATTCCATTTGTGATATAATCTGCAGTTAATTCTATCTCAAATTTATCCATAGTATTGCCCGTAATCTTTTGACCAGAATAAGAGCCATTTAAAAAGTCTGTATTTGTACTCTTCGCCAAAGTAATCAACAGTTTATCTCCAGCTTCTGCTCCAGAAGGAATTGTGATAACTTGACCTGTAGCCTCTGTCCAACCTAATGAAACGGATTCAACTGCTGAAACTGTACAGATCAAATCACTACTACCACTTCCGCTTCCACTACCGCTTCCACTACCACTACCACTACCACTTCCGCCATCACCAGGAAGGTCACCTGCACTTACTGTAGTCTCTGTGATACCCTTGATACCCATTGTGCTTGAGATAAGTGGATACTTATACCAGTCTGTTGCGGCATTGTGGTTACCTACCCATTCAGCAAATGAGTGACCAGATGTGTTGTATGAAGGATTAGAGTATCCACTAAGTGCTGACATAGGTGTCAACTCCTTAGACCAACGGAACCAGCTGCTGTACTTTGTAGAACCCTCTACACGCTCCCAGTCACGTGGCACACAGAATACGTAAGGAACATTATCATTACCAGAATTGAAAGAGTTCTGAACCTTCTGACCAAGAATAGTGGCATTGCCTTGAGTAGAAGCTTTACCAGCAGGTACAACATTTACGTGGAAGCCACCCATTTTGTAGGCATCAGTATTGTTGAAATTAGCATCACCCACTGTAGAAGATGCTATGGACCATGTTTCAGACACTCCAACTTTTATATTCTGGCAGTAAGAAGTGTTTACTTTACCTTCTACATTGAATGGATAATAATCACCACTTGTTTGATTGCTCTGACCGAGGAGTTCGTGAATTTCACCAAGGCACTCATCCTGACTGCCATTGTTGAAGTATATGTAAGAAGCAAGAGTACCACCTGCGGCAACAGGAGTGATTGTCGCCTCTGCCTTACCGCTCACATGACTAACTTCCACAACTACGTCATTATAATCGAGGTCGAATGTGTTACCCAAGTCCTCTGCACAGATAATCCATGTGGCAGCATCCTCATCGACGATTGATGGTGGTGTGTAGCCTTTTGTAGTTGGGGTTGCAAATACGAGGTCGTTGAGGTCGGTCTTATTAACAGACCAGTCTTCAAAGCAAAGATACTGAACAGTTTGTTCATCCACTTCTGTCTGGAATGTTGCTGCCCAAGCGTTTGAATTCTCCGTATTCAATCCATTATTTGTAACAACTTTACAAGCGTTGGCTCCTGTTTGAGTTGGGAAATTGACTTTATCAAAGAAGTCGCCCTTCATTTTTTCGTTCAGTTCTCCTTGTGAATAGAGCGTATGATAATACGTACCGCCTGTATAAACCTTCAGATAGAAGCCAAACAAAGTTCCTGCTGGCAAATCTATGGTGATACCTTTTGAATACACCATTCCTGTTGTAGGTGCAGTTCCACCAATACCTGTGTAATTCTTTTTTTCTGTTGTATATTTATAGTTGTTTCCATCAATATACAATATTTCTTTACCACAAGTTGGACAGTTATCACCTACATTGTATGAAATATCAAAGTGGTCAAATGAACATGTCATTTCTTCCTCAGAATCATGAAAGGATTGCCCATCGTTACCATCAACTTTCTTTCCGTGCGTTGTACATGTTTCTCCTTTGCCTTTGCCATCATAACAATATTGCTTTGCATATTTGTACATGTGGAAACCTTCAGAATCATTTGCAACACGAGAAATTGTTCCATGATTCCATTTACAAGTCATACCAGCAGTTGGTTCTTTCCACAAATGCTCACATTTATCTGTATATGTTATTGTTCTTGTTGCCAAATCTTTTGCATCGGCATCCATATCCTTATACACATCTTGATAATGATATTCATTGCCATCCTTCCAGTAAACTCCAAGCACATGGCTTGAAGATGAGTACCAATAGATAGGATGGATGGTGAAAGGACCATTAGAAATGTAAGAGAAGTTCTGAGTTACTTTGCCAAGGTTAGCTTTCTCCTCAGGCAAAATACCAGTATCTGCAACTACATTTTTAAGATACTTATCCAAATCAAACTCTTCGTAATCTTCTTCTTTCACACCAGCTTTATCAGCCTCTTTAACCGCTTCATATATAGCACGTGTAGAAGCGCCGAAAGTTACATTATCACCAGGCTTAACATAGTGAGATTCAGAACCATTTGTCACAACGAGTTCTGTAACATCCTCGCGCATATCAAAGCCAAGCTGCTTAGTGCCGCTTACATTATCATAGTCCGCAACAATGCGGTAAGTACCATCTGTCTTTGCGTAAATCTTAACATTCGAAGGGCTGCTTGTCGTTACTGTTACAGCAGCGCGTGTAGCCAAATTCCAATCTTGTTCAGGATCAATCTTGCCAAATGTATTGGTAAAATTCTCCCTGTACTGAATTTCTTGAGCTGTGAAATCATTGTCATAATCACTACATCCACTCAAACCAACAGTGAATGCAGTTGCCGAAAGAAGTAACGGCAAAAGCTTTTTTGCTTTCATAAATAATAGTAAGAAATAATAGTAGTAGTTAATTTTCGAAAATCAATGTCAAATGAGTCATAGCTATACAGAAATGGTATGCTAACTCGTTGCAAAGTTAAGAAATATGATTGTATTATTAGTGTTTTTTTTCTTATTTGTTACAAAAATGTGAATTTTCTTGACGGAGCACAAGAAAAAATATTGGTTTTGACCTCTGAATGGGTGAAAATTGGAAATTATATGGCATTTACCTGCTGTTGCCGTAGGCCATAAAATATCAACAAGAAGAGATTCTTATATTTTCTTCTTCTCTCTTCTTCCTTTTTGGATGCTGAAAATTTGAGTTCCTTTTTCGTTCTGCTTAAAAGTTCCTTTTTCAGGAAAAAGCAGTTATCGATTCGGCCATAGTGCGTAAATAAGACTCTGCTCAGTCCTTGTGGGGGAAGGACTCGAGTCCTTTCGGCACAAGGACTGCAGTCCTGCGCCAATAAGGACTGAGAGGTTATAGTTATTGCCGTAGGCCATGAAACATCGATAGAGAAAAATAAAGAAAAATATAAGATTTGGGAGTATGTAATAATCCAATAAATGGTAGCAATTTAGAACTGTTTGCAACTGCTTTTCGACATTGCCTGAGCAATGTCCTCGGCGTCAGCCGTACTACCCGTAGGGTATATATATATATATTATTATCATTATCGTCGCATTTGCGACACCAAAAACTGTCGCATTTGCGACACAAAATGCGACACAAAATGCGACAGTTGTAAATGTTCACTTCACTACTACCGTGCAACCGCTGGTGTGACCGCCAAACTGCTTGGCGTATGCACACTCTACGGTAGAGATGCCAAGCTGGTAGGTGCCAGTGCGATTGACGAAGAAGTCCAGGTCGATGGTGGTGGTGCCACGAGTGAAGGAGTCGAAATAGACCTCGCAGTTGGAGTCGTGGAGCGAGACGTAGCCTGAGCGTGTGCCAAGCCACTGGTAGCCTGAGCGTGTGCTGACAGGCTCGAAGCAGGCTGGGTGCTGAGCGTTGAGACGAACAAAGTCCATGTCGCGATCGGCAGTGACAATCTGGCGCACGCGAACCTTGTCGCCTACGCAAAGCTCGTCATTGTTGCCGATCTCTACCCATTCACCTGAGCGAGAGACGAAGAGCTGGCGAGACACGGAGAGCTCGGCTGTGGCGTAGGAATTGAGGTTGCCGATTTCCTCAAGGAATGTTGCTTGCGCAAAGCCCCATGATATGCCGAGTCCTGCTGTTTGGAGCTCATCATCATCTGTTGAAGAGTGAGGATGAGTGTCGCGAGCGACGGTGAGGGTGCGGACACCGTTGGCAGCTTGCTCTTTGGATGCTTCGGCTATGATGTTGCCTTGCTGCGAGAGGTTGCTCTTGCGACCTTCGAGGGCGTCACGCTCGGTGTTGAGAGTGCCAGTGCGGAGGTCGGTGAGGCGAGTGCCGTCGAGGGTGATGCTTGGAACAGATGCCTTGCGGAACGAAGCAGCAGGCGAGATGCTGAGCAAGAGGTCGGCAACGTCGATTGTATTCATTGGGCTATCCCACTTCTGCACCTGCTTCTGAGCAATGAGCCAGAGCTGCATGTCGAGCAAGTATGGATCGCGGCTGTCTTTAGCATAGAGAGCGCGCATGGCTGCAGTCTGAGTTGGCAGACGATAGTCGCGCCAAGAGTAGTAGGCAGCATCGGTGGCAAAGAAGCGGCCAAGGCCAGGCTTCGTGACAGTGTGCTGCTTGAGCGACTCCACATACTTGTCTGCTATCTTCTCATAGCCGAAGGCACGAAGGGCGCACGATGCGTTTGCAATGCCAAACATGGTGAGGTCGCCAATGCACTTGTTGAGGGCTGTGAGATATTCCTTGTGCATCTTCTGCACATCCTTGCTGAGTGGGCGCTCTGCCACCAATGAGCACACATACAGATAGCGGAGAGTGCTGTTGGATGGCATAATCTTATGTTTCAGCTTCTTGTCGCTCCTGTATGCGCTGAGCGAGACTTGATCCATATACTTCAATCCGTCTTGCAGCATTGCCTCTTCGGCTGCAGTGCGCTGACGGAGCATTGCCAGCTGCTCGCATACAGAGAGAGTGACATAGTAGTTGGAGTGCATGCCTCTGAACCAGCTCCATCCTCCGTCTGGCTGCTGCAATGCGCGAAGCTTGTCGCGAGACGAAGCATAGTGGGCACGCACTGTCTCTTGATCCTCATACTCCCTGAGCATAGGGAATGAGTCGATGAGCGCCACGATGCGGTTGTCGGCATACATGGACGAAGCATAGCTTATGGCATCCTCTGTGGCTGGCGTCTTGACGCTTCGCAGAGCCTCGATGCACATCCATGCAGGAGTGTCGGTGTAGTCGATGCTGAGCTGGCGGTTGGTTGCCGTGGCAGAGTTGTTGTTGAACAGCGCAGAGAGATCGAGCGTGACCTCGTCAGTGTCATAGATATAGAATGGCACAGTCTCCACCATCTCCTTCTTTGTGGAAAGCACAGGGAGGTGATTCTTCTCTCCATCGCTTGTGTCGCCCGACACTGCTATGATCTCGCAATCCATGCCTTCGTATGTGTCGAGCACATCGAACTCAAACTCCACGCTTGCTGTCTTGTTAGCCTCGACAGCAAATGGCTGATGCATGACAAGCACTTCCTCGCCTGTGACAGGGTTCAGCATGCGCATGCGCACTGTGCCCTTCACCTCCTTCTCGCACTGGTTGATGATGGACGAAACGATGCTTGCCTTGTCGCCCCAGCGCACGAAGCGAGGCATGTTGGGACGCACCATGAACTCCTTGCGTGCTACCACCGTCTGCGACATCAAGCCATAGTTCATGTCGGCAGTGTGAGCCAGAGCGAAGAACTTCCACTCCGTGAGCGACTCAGGCAACTGGAACGCAATGTGCACATCGCCCTTGCTGTCCGACACGAGATGAGGCATGAAGAAGGCTGTCTCGGCAAAGTCGGAACGCACCTTGGCATTGCTGAATGCCTGGGTGTCCACCTCGGCATCGAGTTGCTCTGTTTCCTCAGCATTTCCATTCATCACGCTTGCCTTCATCGCCATAGGCGCAGCAGCCATAGCGCGAGACTTGCTCACTACTACCCTATCTTCAACATGCTCTGCCATGAGTCCAGGCGCAGCACCCACCATAAATGTTTCAAGATGGCGAGATTCGTCGATAAACTGGTTGTGAACAAACAGAGTGAGATAATCGTACCTGCGGGTGAACTGACTGGACAATGAGACATGCTCTAACAAACTGAAATTAGGGAAATGCGCATTGCCAGTGCTGTGAGCGTAGGTGTATGGCACGCTGCGACTGTAGTTGAGCGACATATTCCAGCGATGGCGAAGGATGCGGTCGAGGGCTGCATCGTACATCACAGCCATCATCTCTGCGCCATTCACAGCCTTGCCCTTGGCATCCTTGATGCTGAGCGTCCATTCCTCCTGCTGACCAGGCTGAAGCTTGTCGCGGAATGTGGACCAAGTGAGCGTGAGCTCGGGTTCTGGCTGCACGTATGTGAACGACTGAGTCATCGTGCCGAGATGCCCGTTCTGCACGTAGAACATCTGCACGAGCACGCCTTCGCCATACTCCTTGCGGTAAGGGATGGTGATGCAGTGCAAGTCGTTGCTGAGCACAGCCTGGCTGCTATCCATGAGCTTGTCGCCGGCAAACACATTATAATATACATAAGCATTGTGCTTGAGTGGCGCAAAATACAGCTTTGCTGGCTTTGCCTCGGAGAAATCGGCATCTGGAGCATAGACAAACTCTTCCCCACCCCTGCCTTCAGCAGAAGCGGCTACAGTGGTCACGTCCTTTGTGCCAACAGTGTGTATGTCAACTGCCTTTATCTTGGAATGCATCAGCCAGAACGACTGCGAAGCATGGATGTCGTGGCTCTTGCTGTCGCGAGAGGAGAGCTCGATGGTGTATTTGCCAAACTTGAGAGAATCAGGAATGCTGATGTCTGCGTTGGAACGGAATGTGCCCTTCGCTACCGTGCTGCCATTTCTCTTGATGCTGTACTCGCCTTCCACATCCACATCGTCGCCGTTAGCATTCTTTGCCACAGCCTTGACGAAAGGATGAGTGTCCATGTCAACATTGGCGTCGCACTCCACATTGAGCGCAAACTCTCTGTGCGACACTCTGATGGACCATTCGCCCTCGCGTGTCTCGCCGCTCTGGTCGGTGACAGTGGCTTGCACTCGGAAGACGCACACATCGCTATATTCATCGTCGTCAGTGATGAGCGAGTCGGAGAGCGTGAGTGGCACTGTGAATGAGCCATCGTCGGCTGTGGTCAGGTCCACTTCTGCCATCTTCGTCCAGTTGGGCTGTCGCCACCACCAGAACGATGTTGTGCCGCAGTGTATCAAGCACTTAACCTTGCCTCCTTGCACTGGTGCTCCACTGAAGAGCATCGCTTTGCCGGTCACGTCTATCTTCTCATCGATGGAGAATTTCTGATTGCTGTTGTCTGCCTGATCAAACTTGACCTCAAACGTAGGTCGCTTGTATTCCTCCACTCTGACTTGAGAGTAGAACAGAACGCCATCTGCCTTCAGGTTCAATGCGTATGAGCCTACTTCGGCATCATCTGGCAATGTGAACTCAAAGTCGGCTGTGCCGTACTCATTCGTCACGACCGAAAGAGCCTGAGTGTGCTTGCGAGCAGGATCTATCAGTTCGACACGCGTGGCTGCCGACTTGGCAACCTTGGCTTCATCGCCATTCATAGAATACACGAGCACGTTGCCTTTCACCTTCTGGCCTGGTCGGTAGATGGCTCTGTCGGTGTATATCTTGCCATAGGTCTGCTTGCTGCGACTCTCGGCTTCATTGAAACGGCCTGGGTACAAGGACTCCGTCCAGTCGTCCTCGCTCTTTATTGCCTTGATGGCATTCACATCCTTAGTGCTGATGTAGGCTATGCCGAGTTGGTTGGTGACAGACTCTTCAGGCTGCAGCTCGTTGCGCTTAGTGCCAATCACCTTCACGCCTTTCACAGGGCGACCCGTATGTGCATCAACCACATACACTGCGCTCTTTCCACGCTCGATGCCCATCTCTATCATTCGCATTGAAGTGAGGTGAAGCTCTTCCACAAACCCTGTGCCTGCTATGACCACATAGTGGCCAGGAGGAAGGTTGAGCGTTGTCTCACGAATGCCACGCACAGGCAGATTTGCTTTCTCGCGAGCTATGTTGACCGCATCGTCGCCAAGCGTCAACTCTCGGTTCAAGACCAGTTCACCATCAGTGCGAAGCATGGCAACATTGTTCTTCAGCGTGGTGCCATTGTACTTTCTCACTTCCAGCTTCAGCGACTTCCTGTTGTTGTAGTCGATGCTCAGCTTTATGTCGCTGTCAGCAAACACGGCATCGCTGTTCTGAATATACAGCGTGGCACGCTCAATCTCCTTCATCTTGTTGTGAAGATTGCTCCATGCGTCCGACATCTTCACATGCTCGCGCGCCCAGCGGATGAAGCGGAGGTTGGCATCGAGCTGATCAGACGTGGAGTTCTTGTACGCATACTCGGCAGGATAAGGATTGAGCAGCGTGTCCTTCTTCTCCTCGTCGGCATTGACCACGTGGCTGTAATATTTGTAGGCGATGTCCATGCCCACATTGAGGTCGAGCGAGCGCATGAGCAGGTCGTGCAGCTCATCACGGTTGCTGAGTGCATGCATCAGCATCATTGCCTCGCCTTCGCGATTGCCTAATTCGGCATAGACAGCTGCTGCCTCCTTGCGCATCTTCGACATGGCATCGAAGCTGAAATCGCAATGCTCATCGGCAAATGCCACCATCACTGCAAGCATGTCGTGATTGAATATCTTGCCATCCTTGTTCAGAATTGCAAGCGGCTTATACTTCTCTGCCTTTGCCATAGCTAAAGACTTCAGGTCGTCGAGCACGTGGGAGTAGTGCTCTTCCTTCTTGACAATGAATGCTCCAGTGGCGCCACGGTCGAAGGCGAATCGCCACGAATGACTCATTTCCTCATAGATGGAGCCAAGCGCAGCATGCACCACGGCACGCTCAGTGGCATCGGAGCGATTGGCAAACTTCTTCTCCATCGCCTCGACGTCTGTCACGATGCTGTCAGGATCAATGTCAGAGCGGCACTGCGCCATCTCCATGCATGCAGCCAGCAACTGAGCGAAATTGCCATCTCGCTCTGCTTTTTTGATGATTTTTTGCAGCGAACCTTGCGCCGTGACAGGCTGTCCGTCCATCTGCGCGTTGCTCACCGACTTCCAAAGGGCGTCGTAGCTCTGTGCCCTTAGTGTGAATACCCCCATAGAAAATGCAAATAAAAAGATTAAACCAAAAATACGCTTCATTTCTTTAGCTGATGATGTTGTTACACAATATTGATGCCTGATACGCAAGCATCACGATGCAAAAATACGTGTTCTATATGTTTCTAATACCATTTTTTTAATTAAAAGTTCTAAAAAGCCATGTAAAACGTCAAAAATCATTATCTTTGTAGCAAAATTCAAACTAACCTATACACTTATAACATCTAAATCATTGATAACAAAATGAAAATAAGATTCAACATTGACTACGGTACTCAATGGGGCGAAGACATCAGGGTTCAGCTCACCAAAGTGGCAAAGGACGGACAGAAGAAGCAGATGAAGGAGTGCCCGCTCGACACATACGACGGACATCTGTGGGAAGGAGAAGTGACGTTCCAGAACACAGGCGTTGCCGGAATAGAATATAAATATGCTATGTATCGCAACGGAGAACTCATCTGGACTGAGTGGGAAGTTGCACCGCACAAGCTTATGTTCGATGGTGTGACCACAAGCTACATCATCAGCGACAGCTGGCGACCAATCCCTGAGGATTTGCCGCTCTACTCTTCTGCCTACACAGAGTGCGTCGGCGCTATCGACGACTCATCAGAGGCTGTCAACACGCTATTCTCATCCACTCTGCAGCTGCGAGTGGTGGAGCCACGACTCCGCAAGGGCGAGTATCTTGCCGTATGCGGCAGCACTCCGCAGCTCGGCGAATGGAAGAAGCCTAAGAGAATGAATCTCGTTGCCTTGCAGGAATGGGCAATCAATATAGATGCAGAATTGCTGTTCGACGAGGCTGAATACAAGTATGTCATCGTTGACAAAGACAACAACATCATACGCTGGGAGGAATCGATGAACCGCCACCTGCGCTCGCCTAAGCTGCTGCCAAAGCAGATGTGGGTGAAGACAGACCGTCAGCCTATGTTCAGCTACGCAAACTGGAAGGCTGCTGGCGTGGTGATTCCTGTGTTCTCTATACGAACAAACAACAGCTACGGCGTTGGCGACTTCGGCGACCTGAAGCTGCTCATACAATGGGCGGTGAAGACGAAGATGCACGCCATCCAGATTCTGCCTATCAACGACACGATGATGACAGGCTCATGGCAAGACAGCTATCCATACAATTCCATTTCCATCTATGCATTGCATCCTCTCTACTGCAACATCAACGCTCTGCCTCGCCTGAAGCAGAAACTGCAGATGGAGAAGTTCCTGATGAAGCAGCAGCAGCTCAATGCGCTCTCGCAGATTGACTACGAGCAGGTCATTGCCCTGAAGATGGAATACCTCCGCCTCATTTTTGCCCAGGAGGGAAAGGATGTGCTTGCTACTGCTGAGTTCAAGCAATTCTTTGAAGACAATAAAGACTGGCTCCTCCCATACGCTGTGTTCTCATACCTGCGCGATGAGTTCGGCACTCCTGAGTTCCAGACTTGGCCAAAACACAGCAAGTACAGCAAGCACGAAGTGGAGAAGCTCGCTGCGCCTGACGCTAAGGACTACGACAAGGTGGCACTCTACTACTATATTCAGTATCAGCTTCACCTCCAGCTGCTTGACGTGCGCAACACTGCTCGCGCCAACGGCATCATCATCAAGGGAGATATTCCTATCGGCATCAGTCGCCAGAGCGTGGAGGCATGGTCGGATCCACACCTCTTCAACCTTGACGGACAGGCTGGCGCACCGCCAGACGACTTCTCTGTGAATGGTCAGAACTGGGGATTCCCAACATACAACTGGGATGCTATGGCTGAGGATGGCTATCAGTGGTGGCTGCGCCGCTTCAAGAAGATGGCTGAATACTTCGACGCATACCGCATCGACCACGTGCTCGGATTCTTCCGCATCTGGGAGATTCCTATGCACTCTGTGCACGGATTGCTCGGTCAGTTCTCTCCTTCCATGCCTATGAGCGTGAATGAGATTGAAGGATACGGAATGCGCTTCAACCTTGAGCTGATGACTCGCCCATACATCACTGACAGCACTCTCGAATGCGTGTTCGGCTATCGTGCTGACCTCGTGAAGACGCTCTATTTGCGTCCTCGCACTGACGGTCGCTACGACCTGAAGGATGAATATGCTTCGCAGCGCCTCATCGAGAAGGCATTCAAGGGCAAGACCGACGAGGACAGCATCTCGCTCCGCGATGGCTTGTACTCACTTGCAAGCTGCGTGCTCTTCGTGCCAGACAGAAAGTTCCCAGAGCTCTTCCATCCACGCATCTCGGCTCAGATGGACTTCATATACAAGTCGCTGCCTCAGCATGAGCAAGAGGCATTCACTCGCTTGTACAACGACTACTTCTATCGTCGTCACAACGACTTCTGGTACACTGAGGCAATGAAGAAACTTCCTGTGCTGACTCAGAGCACTCGCATGCTCGTATGCGCAGAAGACCTCGGCATGGTGCCAGACTGCGTGGCTTGGGTGATGAACAACCTCAAGGTGCTTTCGCTCGAGATTCAGACTATGCCAAAGTCGCCAGCACTTCAGTTCGGACATTTGTGGGAGAATCCTTACCGCTCGGTAGCAACGATAAGCACACACGACATGAGCCCATTGCGCCTGTGGTGGGACGAGGATGCAGAGCGTGCTCAGCAGTTCTACAACAATGCCATCTACAAGGATGGCCCTGCTCCACACCCTGCACCGGGATGGCTCTGCGAGGACATCATTGCCGACCATCTCTTCTCGCCATCAGTGCTCTGCCTCCTTTCACTCCAGGACCTCCTCTCCATGGATGAGCGTCTCCGACTTGCCGATCCCGCAGCAGAGCGAATCAACATCCCTGCCAACCCACGCCACTACTGGCGCTACCGCATGCACCTCTCTGTGGAACAGCTTCTGCACGAGGATAAGTTCAACGCACGCCTCGCCTCTCTCATCGAGAATAGCGGACGTGCCTAATCACAAGCTCCCAGCAGTTTCGCTGGGAGACAAAAACAAGCTCCATTTTGGAAAAGAAAAAGAAGAAAAAACAGACCTCACGCTACAGCCAGCCCAAATTCCTCATCACGTTTCTCATCGTGATGGGGCTGTTTGCGGCTGTGCGTCATGGTTTCTCTATTGATATTCCACTCCATCACTCATCCAGCGACTTCGTGGAGGACGAGCATGATAGCGACCAATTTGCCTCTATCGACGAGGATGCGCAGGACGAGACCATGTTCGACCAGCCCATAGCCTACGGCGAGGAGGTGAAGATAGACTCTTCGCTTCTTGCTCTCGATGCCGATGAGGCTTACGGCAACGTTGACGGCAAGGTGGTGTTCAACCATAATCACCATGAGACAACGGTAGATTCGCCCGAGGACAATCTGATGATAGAGCATCCGATATCTGAAGCCACTCACTCGTCAGGAGCCACACGCCATCGCATCAAGGGTGTGTGGAGCTACGACAAGTGCTTTCCAGACATCAACGACGTGCAGCTGCTTGCCGCTCGTCGCCATGGCATCTCGCCTGTGCAAGACCGAATGGAGGCAGAGCGATTGGTGCAGAGCCACAAGCTCGTCAACATCTACCACTCTCCTTTCTACAAGGTAGATACGCTCACACATTCCATGCCCTACCTCGTGCCTCGCGCACAGCAGCTGCTCAACACTATCAGTCTCAACTTCATTGATTCCTGCCAGGTGAAGGGACTTCCTATCCACCTGCCTATGGTGACAAGCGTGCTGCGCACAGTGAGCGATGTGTCCAAACTTCAGCGCGGCAACAAAAATGCCACCACCAACTCATGCCACTGCTATGGCACAACGGTAGATATTGCCTACAACAAATTCTATCCTGTGTCGGAGAGCTACACGCCAAACCAGTCGCTCACTCGCTGGAACGAGCCTATGAAGCAAGTGCTGAGCGAAGTGCTGAACGACCTTCGCTTGCAAGGCAAATGCTACGTGAAATACGAAAGAAAACAGGGCTGCTTTCATCTGACATGCAGATAGCCACATGGGTAATCAAGAGTCCCCCTCCTTTGATTACCCATTTTTTTGGGGGGTCATCCTCCATTTGAGTTCATCTGACCGCTTCCATTTGAAGAGATAGAAAAGAAAAGTTCCCAAAGGTTTGGTGAAAACTAGGAAAAGACTTAAATTTGCAAACAAATTAAATACAATCAAAATGAGTCCCGTATTTCACAGAGAAGAAGGTTTTGTCTTTAGAATCCATTCCAATGAGGAAGAAAGACGCCATATTCATGTAATCAAAGCAGAAAAAGAAGCAAAAATATGGCTGGAACCAGAAGTGGAATTAGCAAGGAATGATGGATTTGAAAGTAAAGAAATAAAGAAAATAATACAAATATCAACACAATATGCAGACAAGTTCAAATACTTATACACAGCACACATCGGTAAGCGTATTAATGATTAATGACAAAGGGTTAATGCTCTCTGTGTTAGGAAACGATTATTTTGTTTCATATAACCGATTGCCTTGGATGCGTGATGCGCGCATTTCTGACGTACTCAATGTTCAGATGTTAGGGAAGACAGCTATTGAATGGCCTGCTCTTGACATTGATCTGGAGATAGACAGTCTCCAGCACCCAGAGCGTTACCCTCTTGTAATGAAGCGTAACGAACTGGATTATGTAGTATAATCAAAGAAACATGTATTGAAGAACGTGTATTCTTGACGACACTCTTCAATGTATAGATACAGCAACTCCCAAGAACACCACTGTTCCTGGGAGTTTTTCGTTCTTCCCCCATTTGAGTTCATCCCACCGCTTCGCTTCCATTTGAAGAGAGAAAAGAAAAGTTCCCAAAGGTTTGGTTGGCTTTGGGAACTTATGTTATTGGTTTTGCAAGAGAGAAACGTCTCCTCTTGTATTTGTAGTTATTGATATGCACTGAGCCATATTACCAAACAAAATTCTTAGCGCTTTCTTTTATTTTTCTGAGACGCTCTTCTTGTTCCTCTGTCAAACGGGGAACAGGACGATCTGCATATTTGTCGGCCTCGTTCACAAAGTCGATAGCTGACTGACCTGTCAGTACTGGTATATCTCTGATTGGTATTGCCATAGTATTTCTGATGTTATATTGTTACTACTTATAGTTGCCAAATAAAATGCTATAAAACAAACATTTTTGACGATGCAAATGTACAAGTATCTTTTGTAATCTCCAAATCTGTGATGCTAAATTTAGCAAAACGACTCCTTTTTTTGTTAAATATCAACTATTTGCGATTTGTGCTTTCGTTTTATGAACAAAGGAGATAAACAAAAAACGCCTCGTATGATTGCTAAAGAATAAAGAACACCACCGCTCCTGGGAGTTTTTCGTTCTTCCCCCCATTTGAATTCATCCCACCGCTTCGCTTCCATTTGAAGAGAGATAAGAAAAGTTCCCAAAGGTTTGGTTGGCTTTGGGAACTTATGTTATTGGTTTTGCAAGAGAGAAACGTCCCCTTGTATTCAAGAGAGAAACGTCCCCTCTTGTACCCTCTTGTACTCTCATGTCAAGAATTATGGTTTTGGACTTTGGGGCTTTGTACTTTTAACAATAACCCTCCTTACTTATTTGTTGACGAAGAACTTCTTGCCATTCTTGATGTACAAGCCTGGACGGAGAGAATCGGATTTCACAAGTCGACCGTCGATTGTGTAGATTGCATCATCAGCTACATATTCCGGAGCATACCCGTTCACGATTCCGGGGCTGTAGTCAGCAGCCAGAAGGGGTAAAATGACCTCTTTTTGATGTCCATTCGTCCATAAAAGGACTAAAAAATGGATAAAAAACTCAGAATTGTGCTATTTTTCCGGAGCATATCCGTTCACCTTGGAAAGCAGAGCGCAGAATGCGACTTTTTCCGGAGCATATCCGTTCACTTTCCGACAGGAAGGAAGCGCGAAGCCATTTTTCCGGAGCATACCCGTTCACTTTTCCATTT
>JAZRYI010000005.1:0-24778 GCA_045600665.1 Bacteroidaceae bacterium | reverse complement strand
CAAAGAAATTTAACCAGCAAAACAAATGATTTTTTACGATTTACTTGCACCAACAGATTATTTTTGATAACTTTGAAACCACATCAGAAGTGGTGCACTTTTCAATTAGAAAGTGGTGCACTTTTGGATTAGATTATACAGATTATAAGACTGAAAAAAGAATTTAGCACCGACAAGCAACTTTTTTGCCTGTCGGTGCTTTAGTTTTGATGTTTTTGATTATCTTTGCAAAAGAAACAAGAATGTATATGTAAGCAAATGGAATCAACAAATATATCTAGCGATGTTTCAATAGCTGTCAGCACCATTCGTACGGCAATATTGCAAAGTCAGGCGAGAGCAGTTAAGGCTGTCAATCAGGAACAATTAGCTCTATACTATGGCATCGGACGCTATATTTCTGCCAATACTCGAAGCAAGAATTGGGGAAAGGGTGTCATAGAAGGTATCAGCAACAAGTTGAAATTGGAATTGCCAGGATTAAGAGGTTTTGGAACTCGCCAGCTCAAAAACACGAGAAGCTTTTATGAGGCATGGTGTAACATTGAATCTAATTCGGCAATTGCGATTGCCGAATTGAAGGAATGTGCTGACAATGAGTACAATATAATTCATCAGTTGCAACTGACGAATTATGAAAGCTTCCCTCTTGCAGAGTTTCTCAGCATCAGTTTCACCCATCATATACGTATTATTGAGAACGCTAAGGATTTTGAAGAGCGTCTTTTCTACATCCGTTATTGTCACAACTATAAGCCTACAACAGAAGAGCTTCCGAAGATAATCAAGCAGCAAGATCTATTCCATCATCAAGGCTCTATGCCTAACAACTTTGTGCAGACGATGCCAGACTATAAACAAGCATTTCGTGCCATGCAGATGTTCAAGGATGAATATCTGCTTGACTTCATCAATGTAGAGGAACTGGGCATGCACGACGAGGAGGTGGATGAGCGTGTCATCGAACAAGACATAGTGCACAATGTGAAGAACTTCATCATGACCTTTGGCAAAGGCTTCACCTTCATTGGCAATCAGGTACATTTTGACAAACTTGGGCATGACCATTGGATAGACCTTCTCTTTTACAATCGTGACCTCCGCCGCACCGTGGTGTTCGAACTGAAGAAAGGTGACTTCAAAGTTGCTTACCTCGCTCAGCTAAGCAGCTATCTCCGCATTCTAAATGATGATGACCGTAGAGAAGGCGAGAACCCACCTGTCGGCATCATCCTCTGCAAGAACATGGACAAGGAGTACATCAACTACATAATGCAAGATTTCCGTCAGCCTATGGGTGTTGCAACCTATAAAACAGCAGATGAAGTAGAGCCAGAAATCGTTAAGTTCCTTCCTCCGAAGGAAGGACTTGTAAAGTTGCTTGAGGCGGGAGAGGATGAGGACAAACAATGACGATAGAATCAAATGATATTTTAGCATCGGTTGGCAAAAAGTTGCCAGTCGGTGCTTTTGTTTTGTGACCTATACGCCTGTTTTGTTTTTTTGTTAATACCAACAAGGATAGTATCATGATTCGTCTATTTGCAAGGTGTAATCCATGTTAGGCGTGTGTTAGGTCTTTGTTAGGTGTTGTGGTAGGTGTTTGAGCAATACCTACCACAGTTAAGTTGTTGTAATACTATAAGTTGGGAGCCTGATGTTAAGCGTTTGACTGAAATTGAGAAAAATGGTGTGCTTTTTAATCGTGACAATGAGCTGAATGGTTGGATTATAAGACTGAAAAAAAGAATTTAGCACCGACAAGCAACTTTTTTGCCAGTCGGTGCTTTTGTTTTGAACCTTTTTGCTATCTTTGCAATGTCATTGGACTCTATGCCCTTTGACAGACATATTTACTAACATTAGCGTTGCTAATTTATTCGTACTTCCAGTAAAATTTGGTCGTTTGAAAGAAGTAAAACGAATAAGGATGAATGAAAGAGTCGCGGAATTAAGGAAAACATTATTGGTAAGCAATATTGATTAACAGTTCAAGAAAAAATGAACACAATCAGGACTTTTGATGAAGACATAGCGATAGCCCAATCTATCTTGAAACGAGATGGAAAGGTAACTCGTGAGTATTTATATAGGAAATGCTATCCTATGTTTAAGTCCATATACAACAACTATTTCACAGATAGCAGTGATGTATATGAATTCATAAACGAGATATACATTCTCATATTGACACCAAGCAAGGATACGGGCAGATGTCAACTGGATAACTTCAGGGGAGAGAGTACGCTGTCAACATGGCTAAAGACGGCATGTTTGTTCTATTGCTATCATCGATATGACCGTAAGAACAGAATACCAATCGTTGAAATGCCAAATGATGACTATGGTGATAGATTGCTCGATAATTCATACTCTACAACCATGAACACGAGTTCGATAGACCGCAGTGACCTTGAAGTTGTTATTAGCACAATGACCAACGAAAGATACAGGAACATCATTCGGCTGCGGTATATTGAACGAAAGTCAAACGAAGAAACAGCCGAGGCGCTGGGGATGAGCATGACGAATTATTATAACAAGCATAAGTTGGCAAAGGAGCAGTTTGTCAGTGCTCTCAAAAAAGAATTCAAAGATATATGAGCATGGAGTTAAACAACAACCTGACTATAGAACAGTTTGCGGCATTTCTGGATGGCAATCTTCCAGAGAAGGAAATGGAGCTTGTCTCATCGGCAATAGAGTCCACAAAAGCATATTCCGATGTACTGAGCGAAGTGATGCTGGTTGACGATACTGTAGATGAGTATATGAATCAGCCTGATGCAACTTCTGAAGTGCTGATGGATATGGATTTCGACTTACCCATAGTTCCAGAAATGGCGGATTCATCTGATCTTATTGAACTCACTACAATAGTAAATCAAGAATCCGAAACAGTTGAATTCCTTAATAATGACGTAAACATCCAAATAGTAGCAGACCAAGAAGCGAACATTGCGGGATGTTCAAGTTTAAGTGAAACAATTCAGGAAAGCCCTTCTTCTAATGAACTATTCAACATAGAAGAGCAGGCGGATGATTCAAACGACTTTCTTGATTTAGCATAAAAACAAAAAAAATGAAAATAGGTGAAGAAATAACAATAGGCCGCATGGGGCAACAGCCGATGCACATTGCTGACGCAAGCGTTGACCCACAGCATGCAGTGCTGCGCAAGACGGCTGAAGGAATGTATCAGATAGAAGACAAAGGTTCTACAAAGGGTATCTTTATTTTTGGCATGCGAATAAAGCGCAAGACCATAAAGGCTGAGACACCAATACTGTTGGGAACATTCAAAACATCCGTGCGACAATTACTTCAAGATGCAACATCCGTTGACCTTGATGCCGTCTGGAATGAATATGACAAAGAAAAACGTCAGTGGGACCGCAAGACAATGATAGTCAATTATCTGAGAGTGTTACCCTCTATACTCACTATGCTGCTTGGTATGTTTGTCGGTCAAGGACTTGATAACAACGTCAGGATGGGTATCACTGTTGGACTCACCATTGCAGTACTCGTCATCTCGATGATTGCAAGTGAGAAGATAATGGCAAAGAAAAACCTCCGCATGGCAGAACTTAATGCCGAGATGCGGGAAAAGTATGTCTGTCCCTATTGCCATCAGTTCTTAGGATTCACACCTTATAAGATACTAAAGCAACATAAGTATTGCCCTAACTCTGTATGTAATTGTCCACTACCGTAATACAACCAATGAAACATATTCTATTACTTTTGACCATAATGATGAGTTCTGCCGTGTGTAACGCCCAAACCATGTATGTTGTTTCGGTAGGCATCTGCGATTACAAGAACATCCGTGATTTGAAGAAGGCAGAGACGGATGCAAGGAACATAGCCGACCTTTATGGCACGCACACCAAGAACGTGAAACTGCTCCTGGGGCAGCAGGCAACCCAGTGACAACTCAATATCTTGCCCAGCATCAGGTAGCACCACCTACAGATCATGAAATGGTCGTTGTTGATGTAGAGAATGATGTGGAATTAGGAGGCGAAACTGTCAATGTAGCATTAGTGTCAATTGACGATCAGCCTGTAATGTTTGTTGACAGCAATCAGAACGGCGAAGTTGACATTACCATTGCAGACGAGAATCGCAACGGCATGCTTGACGAAGGTGAAGTGCGAGACGTAAGCGACGCTCACATCACCATGCCAACAGCAGATGATATTTCTGACAACACAATGGCAGTTTATACTGATGATGGAACAGAGGATTATTCCAACGATGCTGACGTAACTGTTTACGACGTATAAAATAAACTCAAGATGAATATATTCATTAAGTGCCCAAA
Source organism: Bacteroidaceae bacterium (assembly GCA_045600665.1). Taxonomy (GTDB): domain Bacteria; phylum Bacteroidota; class Bacteroidia; order Bacteroidales; family Bacteroidaceae; genus Minthosoma. The sequence continues at coordinate 20,448 of JAZRYI010000005.1, read as the reverse complement.
CTGCGGTGGTGAACTTCAAGTAACCTCCGCAGAAGGACTTGAAAGCAAGAATGCTCCTTGTCCGCAATGCAAACAACCAAATGCCATTAATGACTACCTTCCTAAATACTCCCTGAAGGTGGATGGAAAGAACTATCAGCTTCGTTTCGGCAGACAGTGGGTAGGACGCAGGAAAGAGGGCAATGAGGCTGAGGTGCAGATTCCTGACGAGACAATGTATATGAGTAAGAAACATGCCATCATTGAATTGCGCTGTACGGCAGCAGGCATAGAATGCACATTTGAGGAACATGGCAAGAATCCCACTGCTAAGGAAGGCATAGAACTGATAAATGACGATATCATATACCTCAACATCAATGACTGTCTGACTCTGGGTGGCAAGAAGATGTATTTGGCAAATGAATTTGAATAACAGAGCCCCCTCCTGACCTCCCCGAGGGAAGGAATTGGAGATTACTTACAAAGCAATATGAACATAAGAATTTCAAAACCTCAATGCTATTCTGCTAAAGGCAAGAAACCGAACCAGGAAGACTCGCTGTTTCCTCTTGCGGGTGAAGCAACACAAGATACACGAGTGTTCCTTGTGTGTGATGGCATGGGCGGGCATGAGAATGGTGAGGTGGCAAGCGCATGTGTGGCTGATACCATTGGGCAGTTGACTTCAACAATACCTCCATGCACTACAGGCGAAATGCGCAACGCATTTGAAGACGCTTTGGCAAAGGCATACCATAATCTTGATGCATTGGACAACAGTGAGTCAGAGAAGAAGATGGGCACTACGCTCACCTTCCTTGCACTCTGTACTGATGGAGTGCTGGTGGCTCATATAGGAGACAGCAGAGTGTATCAATTGCGTCCGGGTAAAGGAATTGTGTTTCAGACGCGTGACCACTCTTTGGTGAATGACCTCATAGCCTCAGGAGAAATAAGTGAAGAAGAGGCTATGAGTCATCCTCAGCGCAATGTTATCACACGTGCCATACAACCACATCAGGATTATCCTGCAAAGGCAACATACAACGCATTGACAGACATACGCAAGGGTGATGTGTTCTTTATGTGCTGTGATGGCGTCGTTGAGCAACTCGACAACAATGACATTTGTAAATGCTTGCTTAATGATTTGCCGTTAGAAAGAAGATTGGCAGGCGTTGAGAAAGAATGCAAGACCAGAGATACACGTGATAATAATACAGCCTATCTCGTAGAAATGGCGGAAGTTATTGATATTGAATCTGTGGTGTTAGAGAGGGTTGAGGATGCTGACACCTTGCAACCGAAACGAGAAGACAAGAAAGGGAATAAGTTTAGAATGCTTATTATTCTTCTTATATTCATTATCATAGGCATCATGGCTGCTGTATTTCTCTTTGCTTCGTCTGATGCAGACAGCAAAGACACAAAACAGCAAAACGAACATAAATCAGAACAGGTGCAAGGCACTATAAAAAGACACAACAAATAATCGCAAAGAATCATGGCAGATAATATACAGAAAGAGAACATGCTGAAAGTTGGAACCATGCTTTCCAACGGCAAATATCGCATCGACCAGTATCTCGCTTCGGGAGGATTTGGCAACACATACGTTGCTACTGATACTGCTTTTGACGAGAAGGTAGCCATCAAGGAACTCTTCATCAAGGGTGTATGCGGACGTAACAAGGACAACACGGATATTTCAATAAGCCTTACAGAAAATCAGCGTGCCTTCTCTGCGCAACAGGAGAAATTCATAAAGGAAGCAAGGAGGCTACGTAAGCTCTCCAATCCACACATCGTGAGAGTACACAATCTTTTTGAAGAGAACGGTACATCATATTATGTCATGGACTTCGTAGAGGGTGAAAGCCTTTCTGCAAGATTGAAGCGCACAAAGAAACCCATGAGTGAGGCAGAGCTCATGCTTATACTGCCGCAGGTGCTTGATGCGCTGGAGTGTGTACATAATGAAGGTATATGGCACCTTGACCTTAAGCCGGCGAACATCATGATTGACGCAAAGGGCAACGTGCAACTCATTGACTTTGGCGCCAGCAAACAGTTGCGTAATGCTAATGGTGATAGTCTCTCTACATCTTCTGCTTTGGCATACACGCCAGGCTATGCACCATCTGAGCAGATGGAACAGAAGATAGAGAAGTTCGGTCCTTGGACAGACCTTTATGCCCTCGGCGCTACGATGTTTAATCTGCTGACGAGGCAGGAACCACCATCACCATCCGATATCGGCGAAGACTCACAATCTGCTCTGAAATTGCCAGATAGTGTCAGCAAGAAGACGAAGAGACTCATAGTCTGGCTGATGAAACCTTACCGCACAATGCGTCCAAAGAGTGTATTGGAAGTAAAGCAGTTCCTTGCGGAAACTAATGATAATATGTCAACTTCTGACAATACTCGCAAAGAGGCTGAAGATGACAATGATACTGTAGTTAAACGGAAACCCCAACCTGCAAAGCCAGAGTCAAAGAGCACCGTAAAGACACGAAACAATGGAATGGTAAAGAAGGTGATAATAGCGGCTGTTGCTGTTTGCTGCATAGGAGGCGGAATCGTTGCATTCAGTAATCTTGGAGGTGATGAAGACAGTGAGGAAGAGGTTGCAATAGAAGAAAAGACTGTAACAATGAAAGCTGTCACTGATCATCCTGTTATTGTAACATCTGGCCCCGATAATATGCGCCAATATTCATACACTGGTGAATTAGCTGACACACTTGGAGCGTTGCCTAATGGCAAGGGAACGGCAAAGTTTGCAAAGTACGGAAATATTCCTGCATCAACGTATGAGGGAGAATTTGTTAATGGAGTGTGCGAGGACAATACTGGTACTGCCACAATGACCTTCTCTACAGGCGACAAATACATCGGCACATTCAAGAACGGCTATTACGATAAAGGTAAGTATATCCTTGCAGACAAGAGCAGTTTCGAAGGAACCTTCAAGGATGGCACACCATACAATGGCAAGTGGTACACCGCAAACGGTTCCTTTGATGGAGATGTCGTTAATGGAGTGGATCAGTAATAACTCAACAGACAAGAAAAATGAAAATACTTTTATGCATGATTCTGTTTGTCACATCACTGGGCGTGATGGGACAAGTACCAATCACTCGTCAGTCAACACGAAAAACTAAACCGCAAAAACATAAGACAGAGCAACCTGCAAAGCAGAATGCAGGAAAGAAGCAGACTACAAGCAAGCCACAGCAGAATTCGAAACCAACAACTGGAACATTGAACGGTCACGAATGGGTCGACCTTGGCTTATCCGTTAAGTGGGCTACCTGCAACGTAGGAGCGAGCAGTCCAAGTGACTACGGCGGTTATTACGCTTGGGGCGAAACGAGCACCAAGTCAAGTTATGACTGGGAAAACTGCTTCGACTGTTTAAATCCAAAAGAATACAATAAAGATTCAGCTTGGGGAACCTACAAACTTGGCGGTCAGACTCGCATAACTCCAACGAGCGGTCATGACACCGCCCGCGAGAACTGGGGCAGTACATGGCGCATGCCTACTCATGCCGAGAACGACGAGCTATGCAAGAAATGCAAGTGGACTTGGACGTCAAGGAATGGTCAAAGCGGTTACGCAGTGACAGGTCCTAATGGCAGCAGCATCTTCCTTCCTGCTGCTGGCTATTGTTTCGGTACGGACTCCAACTACGTCGGTTCGTACGGCTACTACTGGTCGAGTACGCTTAGTTCGTCCTACTCCGGCAGCGCCCGTTACCTGGGCTTTTATAGCAGCTACCACGGCACGTACGGCAACGGCCGTAGGAGCGGCCGAAGTGTTCGCCCCGTCACAAAATAATGCACAGCGAAGCGTGTAGGATTTATTCGATTCATTTGAATTATTTGATTTATTTAAAATTACCTGCGTAGCGGGTCGAAATTGAAAAATAAATCATCTAATAAAAAGGCTAATTGTACATCGAAGCAAGTTTAATTCTTGCATCAGTAGTTGTAAATTGCCAACAGAATTTATACTTCATCGCATTGCGTTCGTTTTCCCATGCCCCCAACCTCGAATCTCCAAACAATCAGCTCTCATCTGCAACAAATACATCAGCGAAAACTGCCATTCACTTATTTTTGGCTTCGTTTCGAAGAACAGTTCTCTTTTCCCCTTATATATGCATGCACTAAAAGACGGAACGAATACATATATACTTTCTAATGAGTAAATTAAAATCAATGCTGGGTAATCAAAGGATTTGCTCCCTATAATTCCTCTGGTTACTATGGGCTTGTGAAAGAGCAGGAAGAAGGGGAAGATAACGTATTTGATATAGATGTAAAAGTAATATGCAAGTAACAATCTTCGTACAGAAAAAGCAAATGTCAAGAGGAACAAACATTTTATTTGTCAACTATTAGACATAATACGATTATTTGTTATATCTTTGCATTATATTGTATAACACTTATATAACAATGACAAACGTATGGAAGTTGCAATAAATAGACGACAGACCGCATTTAGACTGAATGAGACATTGTTGAATGATTTAAGGACGCGTGCCGCTCAATGCAATCGTAGTTTGAACAACTATGTGGAGAGTATTTTGTCGCAAGCTATGTATGGCACGCCAAATGCTGATACAGTTGCAGCTATTGAAGAGTCACGAGCAGGGAAGTACGCAGGCACGCTTGACATGAATGACTTTAATTCGTTTCTTAATAGCATTGATGCGTAGAGATGAAAGAAGTTCGATATTCTACGAAAGCAAAGAAAGATTTGAAACGATATCGTAATGATCTGCAAAAGATGCAGGCATTGTTTCATGTGCTAACGGTTTTGGCTTCTGGCGGACAGCTTGATTCTTGTTACCGTCCACACATGCTTTCAGGAAACTATAAAGATTGCATGGAGTGTCATGTAGGCAACGATTTCTTGCTGATATGGATGGATGCTGATGCAATATATGTGGAGCGTATAGGGACTCATTCTGAATTGTTTGGGAAATAGCGTAACAGCATCCATTTGATGAATGGTCATCTTTCTCTTTTCTTTTGCAATAAACTCCTTACTTTTACGTCAGAAACATCTTCTAAACTCACTTTTTTGCTAAGATAGTGAAAATTTCTTTGGGGGTGTCCCATGCCGTGGAGCATGTGCATGCTTGTCTTTGTGCCGAAATAATAAAAAGGTATTAACTTTTAAAAAGAAAATGACTATGAGTGATTTCGGTTTTGGATATTCAAATGATTCTTTTCAGGATTATTCCTGGTTTCGCAATTGCATTGACAATAGTGGCGGTTCGAGTGGTGGTTCGAGTGGCAGCGGTGGGTCAAGTGGCGGATCTGGTGGCAAAGGGTGTGCCAATGCTGGATGCCTCATTGTTGCTATTGTCATCTTGATTGCTGTGTGCTTGAAGGATTGCAGTTGGCCATTCGGTTCTACTCACGATTCTGGCATGAGCGATGATTCATCGATGTTTTATGATGGCTACGATTGGGATGATTGCGATTCGCTGGTGCTGGACTCAATAGTGGAACCTGAGGAGTCGTTTGAGGAGACAAAGGTGAATGTCAAGGAAACTTCGGCCCACAATTCTTATTATTATAGCAGTGGACATCATTACTATCGTGGTGATGACGATGAATACGACGAGGATGGCTACGATGAGTCTGGTTATGATCGGCAGGGGTACGACCGCAAAGGATATGACCGTCGTGGTTATGATCGTGACGGCTATGACGAAGAGGGGTATGATGAGGACGGTATTGATGAAGATGGCTACGATGAGGATGGCAACTATTCTGATGATTGGTGATGCAAGTGGGAATGCGTTCCTCTTGCACTCTGTGATGACACCAAAATGAGGTTGCAGAAGAAAGGAAAGTGTTAGTTGAAATTCAACCGAATATGTATATGACAATGAAGAAGCCTCGTTGCGTTGGTGCAGCGAGGCTTCTTTTTTTTATGTGTATTAAGTAGTTAGGCTTCTTATTTTGCCTTTATGTCAACCTTTGTGTCCTCTCCAGAGAAGTCGCAGATGATGGTGTAGGTTTTCGTGCCATCTTTTATCTTCACGGCACTCTTGTTGCCTTTCTGCTTTATCCATTTGCATTGGCGGGCATTTTGCATGGTCTGCTTTGCGTCTATGTTGCTGTAGAAGACGAAGACGCGGGCATCGACGAGGTCGCCTGGCTCGTAGGTAGGATAAGCTGGGGTTGGGTAAGTGTCTTTGGAAGAATAGGATGCATAGAGCTTGGATGTCATGATGGAGTTGTTGTTGGAACGCTCGCCGAATGCCATTGGCTTGCCAGAGAGGGAAACGACTCCGATGTTGTTGTCAATGTTTGTCCAGTTGGAGTTGAACGTCTTAAACCCTGTGCCATCGCTTGTAATGCTTTCGATGTTCTTTCCATCATTACAATAATATAATGTACGCGTGAGAGAGGTCAGCTCGTCGGTTGAGATGGCGAGTAGGCCACCTTTCTCCTTTTCTATCATGCAGGAGTCAAGTGCTGTCACCCAATCCATATATATGATGGCGTTTGATGGAGTGGAGTAGAGCATGAAGCGATTGCTGAGAGTGCCATCGTTGGTGATGAGCTCGCCTGTCATGGTGAATGAGTTGCCATCGAACTGATACTCCGCCTTTCTGCCTGGGCGTGCATTGGTGCGCTTGCCAACCACATCATACCATCCGATGAAGTTGCCTGTATTGTTGGCACGGAAAGGAACGATGATCTTGTTGCGGTCGGGATTGTTTGGCGCAAAGTAGCCTGTGTATGATTTGAGTCCCTCGCTCCAAGAGAAGCATGAGAAGCGATGCTCGTTGCTGGCACGAACGACGTTCTGACAAGGAATCATGCGCGCCTCGCTGTATCGCTCGTTGAAGTCGTCCCACTTGGTCGGCGTGAGGTCGGCTGTGGAAAGAACGTCGTGCATGAGATAGGTCATCATCACTCGGTGTGCCTCCACACCCATGCGGCGCGCACCCACATCGGCACGGAGCAGCCAAGAGCCATCGTGTGTTGTCTTTTGGCGTGCCTTGATGTATTTGTATGCCATGTTCTCAAGCATAAGAGCGTTGGCATCGCGCTGGAAGCAAGCTTGTGTGGTGTATGAAGTGATCTGATCATAGAGGAAGAGTGACCAGTCGTTGCCGTTAGGCATGGCAAGTTCTCCATCGGGAAGGGCGAGCCAGTTGAGGATGGAGTCTTGCACCTCTTGGTTGTGGTGCATGAGGGCGTTGCTCTTCCACTTCTCTGTGCCATGCAGATTCTGCTGGAACATCTTGAGGGCAAGTGCTGCCTCGCCAAGTTCTTGCATCACTACGTTCTGGTAGGATGTGTGGAAGAGGTTGTGGTTTTGGAGAGAGTAGTCGTCGTAGAGGTTCTGACCACGATAGAGGTCGGCTACAGTCTTGTTGTCGTAGTCGGGATCGATGATGGTCTTGTTTGTGGCATCGGAAGGATGCGAGTAGGAGTTGATGGCAAACTCACGCATGCGGTCAAACCAGCGTGGGGCAAGCTCGTCGTTAGGGAACAAGCCGAGAGTGGCAGCGAGGATGTCAGCCTCCCAGCCATTTTCCTCTGCCTTTGTGTCGCCAATGTAGCCTGTAGGTATGGTGCGCTCAAGCTCGTAGTTGCATTCTGCCTTGAGCATAGAGTATATGTAGCCCTTCTGCGCATCGGTGAGCTTGTTCCATTGGAAGTAGGCAGAGTATGCTACCGACATTGCCCAGAGGGATGATTCCCACGACACGTCCTTGGCTGAGGTTGAGCCCCAGTAATTGTTTCCTGAGCAAACCTTGAGTTTGTTTGCTTTATGAGTAGAGTAGGCGAAGACGAGTGACTTCATAGCCATGTATTCTATCTTCTCCCATGTTATTCCGGTAGGTAAAGCGATGCCCGCAGGCTTTCCGTATTTGACGAGAAAGGCACAGATCATCGACAGGTCGGCATTTGGGCGCACGCCACGCTCATCATTTGCCATAGTGTTCTCGCCCTTGAAGGCGCCGCACTCTTCACCAAGTGAGTTTGGGGCTTGGCAAGGCTGGAAGTCATTGACCATGTACTGCGAGAAGTCAGCGAGCATCTGGAGGAGGTCGCGCTTCATGGCTGGTTCATCGACAAACGTATCGTCGATGACTCCTTCTGTGGGAGAACAATAAGTGCCCTGAGCGTAAACGCCCAGAGCACTTATGAGTGAAAGAATAATTGTGAGTAAAGCTTTCATGAAAGAGAAAGTTTTATTGTGTGTTATTCTATTTTTTACTTCAAGCGAGCAAGTGTCTCCTTGATGCGCTTCATCGACTCAACGATGTTCTCGTCAGAAGTTGCGTAGCTCATGCGGAAGCACTCAGGCGAACCGAATGCGTCGCCGCCTACTGTTGCAACGTGACCAACCTCGAGGAGGTACATAGCGAAGTCTGTTGAGTTGTTGATCACACGGTCGCCATCCTTCTTGCCGAAGTAGCTTGAGCACTTAGGGAAGAGGTAGAATGCGCCCTGTGGCTCATTAACCTCAAGACCTGGAATTTCCTTAGCGAGCTTAACGATGAGATTCTTGCGGCGCTCGAATGCCTGACGCATTGTCTCTACGCAAGTCTGATCGCCAGCGAATGCTGCCTCTGCAGCCTTCTGAGAAACTGAGCAAGGACCAGAAGTGTATTGACCCTGAAGCTTGTTGCATCCCTTCACAATCCAATCTGGAGCAGCGATGAAACCGATGCGCCAGCCTGTCATAGCGTATGCCTTTGACACGCCGTTGATGATGACAACGCGATCCTTGATGTCGTCGAATGATGCCATTGAAGCGTGAGCGCCTACGTAGTTGATGTGCTCGTAGATTTCGTCAGCGATGACGATGACACGCTCGTGCTTGAGGAGAACGTTCTTGAGAGCCTCAAGCTCTTCCTTGCTATATACAGAACCTGTTGGGTTGCTTGGCGAGCAAAGGATGAGAGCACGAGTGTTTGGAGTGATTGCTGCCTCAAGCTGCTCTGGAGTGATCTTGAAGTCCTGCTCGTATGGAGCGTCGATGAAGACAGGAGTGCCCTCGGCGAGGAGAACCATCTGTGGGTAAGAAACCCAGTATGGAGCTGGGATGATAACCTCGTCGCCAGCGTTCACGAGTGCCATGATAGCGTTGCATACGCTCTGCTTAGCACCGTTAGAGCAGAGAATCTGAGCAGGTGTGTAGTCGAGGCCATTCTCGTTCTTGAGCTTGGCAACGATAGCCTTCTTGAGCTCTGGGTAGCCAGGCACTGGGCTGTAGCGGCTCCAGTTCTCGTCGATAGCCTTCTTTGCAGCCTCCTTGATGTGGTCAGGAGTGTTGAAGTCAGGTTCACCGACACTAAGGTTGATTACATCCACACCCTGAGCCTTGAGCTCAGAGCTCTTCTGCGACATAGCGAGAGTGGCAGAAGGGGAAAGTCTGTTAAGACGTTCTGAAAGAATTTCCATATTATTTCGAGTTTTTTTCGGATTTTTGAGTTTTCGATTGTTCGATTATTCGAGATATCGGTGTTTCGTGGGGCTATTTGTTGAAATGAAGCGTATGTCCCATTCTCTCCTGCTTTGTGCGGAGGTAGCGCTCGTTGTAGCGGTTTGGCTTGATTTCGATAGGCACATTCTCCACTATCTCGAGTCCATAGCCGTCAAGTCCGACGCGCTTGGCTGGATTGTTGGTGATGAGGCGAAGCTTGGAGATGCGGAGGTCACGAAGAATCTGTGCGCCAACGCCGTAGTCGCGAAGATCAGGGTCAAAACCGAGGTGAATGTTGGCATCCACAGTGTCCATGCCCTGCTCCTGCAGCACGTAGGCTGCAATCTTGGCAGTGAGACCAATGCCGCGTCCTTCCTGCTGCAGATACACGATAGCGCCTTTGCCTTCCTTTTCGATGAGTTCCATCGACTTGTGCAACTGCTCACCACAGTCGCAACGCATGCTGCCGAAGATGTCGCCAGTGGCGCAGCTTGAGTGCATGCGCACAAGCACAGGCTCACCTTCCTTCCATTCGCCTTTCACGAGGGCGATGTGTTCCAAACCGTTGCTCTTCTGCTTGAATGGTATGATGCGGAAATGGCCGTATGCCGTAGGCATGTCGGCTTCAAGACCTTTCTCGACGAGTCGCTCTTGCTGCATGCGGTAAGCAATGAGATCCTTTATCTGGATGAGCTTCATGCCAAACTCCTCTGCCTTCTCTATGAGCTGAGGCAAGCGAGCCATTGTGCCATCGGGATTGAGGATCTCGATAAGCGCTGCTGCAGGTTTCAAGCCTGCAAGGCGAGCGAGGTCAACTGCTGCCTCTGTATGACCAGCGCGGCGCAGCACTCCATTGTCCTGGGCGTAGAGAGGGTTGATGTGGCCCGGACGGCCGAAGTCCTGTGGCTTCGCCTCTGGATTGGCAAGCCACTTGATTGTCTCCGCTCTGTCGTGGGCAGACACGCCTGTGGTGCAGCCATCGAGCTTGTCAACAGTGACGGTGAAAGGAGTTCCGAGCATAGAGGTGTTGTCCTCCACCTGATGAGCAAGCTCCAACTCTTTTGCGCGTGAGATAGTGATAGGCGCGCAAAGCACGCCGCGGCCTTCACGCAGCATGAAGTTGATTTTCTCAGGAGTGATCATCTCCGCTGCAGTGATGAAGTCACCCTCGTTCTCGCGGTCTTCGTCATCGACAACGATGACGAACTTGCCTTGGCGGAAGTCCTCAAGAGCGTCTTCAATCTTGCTGAACTGAATATTTTCCATCTATATAGTCTTTTATTTTTTCTCCGTATTTAATAATAGCTTTCATGTCTCTCTTCCTGCGGCGATAGAATCTGAAATCGCGCGTGTCCATTATCGGCAGATAGTTGAGGTCGAGCAGTATCTGCTTGTCCTTGCTATTGCAAAGCGAATCGACAATGTACTCGAGATGCATATTGATGTCTTCAGCCATTGCGTCCTTGCGCTTGCTGAAGATGAATTTCATGTAGCCTAATGGTGAGCGGCGGCGGTGCTGCTTCAGGTAGCTGCGGCAGTTCTGAGTCATCTCGCCGAGCATCTCGCTCATAGCAGGATAGTCAGGGTCGTTGATGATGACCTCCTTGCGAGTGATGTGTCGCTTGGCGCGTATGCCCCACAGCTTGCGGAAGAAGTTGGTGTATGCATCCATGTTGAACACCGCAGAGTCGTTGTTGGACTTCACAGTGAAGAATATGCCAAGAGGCATCAATACTATCGTGCTCAGCCACATGCCGAACCACACAGGAATGCTGCCTTCGCGTCCCACCTTCATGCCGAATGTGTTGATGATGTAATATACAATGAAGATTATGACCGACACGACCACTGGCAAACCAAGGCCACCCTTACGGATGATGGCGCCGAGTGGAGCACCGATGAAGAAGAACATGAGGCAGGCAAGGGCAGTGGTGATTTTGTTCCAGTACTGTATCCAGTGCTTGCGTATGTCAAGATCGCCTTCGCTCATCACGCTTGCTTTATAATCCGCGCTCATCTGCTGCATGCCACTCTTCTCCATTGCAGCCATAAAGACGCGCTGCTTCTGCTGCATATCCATATTGCTGAGCAACGTGTCGATATTTACGCTCGACGTTGGCACTTTGTATGCTCGCTTTTCATGCAGCGCCCGCTGGCGATTCTCTTCCTTGGTGAGTGCCTTGATGCGCGAGGAGTCCATTGTGGAAATCATGATGGAGTCGTAGTCGGACAGCGTCAACTTATGCGGTATGCGCAGCGCGTTGTGCTGCATGTCTTTGTAGTACAAAGTGCTGAGGCTGTCATAGTATGCTTCCAGCGAGTCGATGTCGTGGGTGAGCTCATTCATGTTCTTTGTCAGAGCAGAGCCAGATACCATCTCTTGGTCTGCCATGTTGAAATTTGTGTCGAAGTCGATGAGGAAATGCTTCTCCACGAAGGTCTCGCGACGGTAAGGCACATTCTGAGCTTGCAGGGCGTTGTCGTTCAGGTTTTCGAACTGTTCGCCTTGATACATGTGCAAGAGCAGGTGCGTCTTGTCCGAGCTTGTCTCGAGTTTGGCGGAGTCGGAGAGTATGATGTGCGCTTTGTTCACGCCATCTTGCATATTGTAGATGATGACATCGTACAGCATGCCCGTTTCCTTGTTCTTCTTCTTCACGTAGAGGTTGATGTTCTCGATTCCGTCATAGAACACTCCCTCAGGTATGTCCAGCTCTGGCGATTTCTCGCGCATGGAATAGAGAAGCTGCATCAGGTTCTTCTGTGCTTCTGGCGCTATGCGGTCCTGGAAGTAGAAAGAGCATAGTGAAAGAAGCATGTTGAGGATGATGAGAGGTCGCAGCGTGCGGAACAGCGAGATGCCTGCAGCCTTGATGGCTAAGAGCTCAAGACGCTCACCTATATTGCCGAATGAGATAAGCGATGCCAGCAGTATGGCAAGCGGCAAGGCAAGAGGAACGAGCGTTTCGGCTGCGTAGAAGAAGAACTTGACGTAGATGTCGAATGTGAGTCCCTTTCCCACGAGGTCGTCGATGTACTTCCACAAGAACTGCATCATAACGACAAAAAGACTGATGCAGAACGTGCCTGCAAACAGCGTGAGATAATTCTTCAGGATGAATATGTCAAGTTTCTTAATTAGTGTCATTCCTTGCGGATAGTGTATTGTTACACAATTTTTCAAGGTGCAAAATTACGGAAAATTAATGAAGAATGAAGAATGAAAGGTGAAGAATTTAATTTTGTCAGTCAAAAACGCACACATTATAAATAAAAAGCACTACCTTTGCACAAAATAACGAGCAATTATGATTACAATCGAACAACTAAAAGACATCAAGGAACGCACAGAGGCGTTGTACAGATACCTCAATATCGAGAGCAAGCTTATCGAGGTGGAGGAAGAAGAATTGCGCACTCAGGCGCCAGGATTCTGGGATGACCAGAAGGCTGCCGAGGCACAGATGAAGAAAGTGAAGAGCCTGAAAAAATGGATAGAGGGATACAATGAGGTTAAGGCTGCCACTGACGATACAGAGGTTGCGTTCGACTTCTATAAAGAGGAAATGTCAACAGAGCAGGAAGTTGACGACTACTATGCTCATGCTCTCACGCTCATCGAGGACCTTGAGATGAAGAACATGCTTCAGGGTGAGGCAGACGAGATGGACTGCGTGCTGAAGATCAACTCTGGCGCTGGCGGCACAGAAGCGCAGGACTGGGCAAGCATGCTGATGCGTATGTACCAGCGCTATGCAGAACAGCATGGATACAAGGTTGCTATCAGCAACTTCCAGGATGGCGATGAAGCTGGTATCAAGACTGTGACCATGGAGATTCAAGGCAATCTTGCATACGGTTTCTTGAAGGGTGAGAATGGCGTTCATCGCCTTGTGCGTGTGAGCCCATACAATGCTCAGGGCAAGCGAATGACATCTTTTGCCAGCGTGTTCGTCACTCCACTTGTTGATGACACTATCAATGTTGAGATTGAGCAGGCTCGCATTTCATGGGACACTTTCCGAAGCTCAGGTGCAGGTGGTCAGAACGTGAACAAGGTGGAGTCGGGAGTTCGCCTCCGCTATCAATACAAAGATCCTTACACAGGCGAGGAAGAGGAAATCCTCATCGAAAACACAGAGACTCGCGACCAGCCAAAGAACAAGGAGAATGCACTCCGATTGCTCCGTTCTATGCTGTACGACAAGGAGTTGCAGCACCGTATGGAAGAGCAGGCAAAGGTTGAGGCTGGCAAGAAGAAGATAGAGTGGGGCAGTCAGATTCGCTCATACGTGTTCGACGACCGCCGTGTGAAGGATCACCGCACAAACTATCAGACAAGCGATGTGGGTGGCGTGATGGATGGTAAGCTCGATGGATTTATTAAGGCATATCTAATGGAGTTCGCAACAGCAGAATAATTATGCACCAAGAGATAGAACGCAAGTTTTTGGTTAAGGACGATTCGTATAAGTCGCTGTCCTATAATTGTACTCATATAGAGCAAGGCTATTTTGCCACAGAGCCTGGCAAGACGGTTCGTGTGCGCATTCGTGACGAGAAAGCGTATCTCACTATTAAAGGCCCTGCAAAAGCAGATGGACTCTCTCGCTATGAGTTTGAAATTGAGATACCTCTTGATGATGCTCATGAGCTGATGAAGCTCTGTATGCCAGGTCGTGTTAATAAGAATCGTTACCTTGTCGAGAATGGCAAGCATGTGGTGGAAGTGGATGAGTTCTTCGACGAGAACGAAGGACTCGTAATTGCTGAGATTGAACTGAATAGCGAAGACGAGGAGTATGAAAAGCCAGATTTCCTCGGTGCAGAAGTGACAGGCGACTATCACTATTACAACAAGTATTTAACACAACACCCATATAAGACATGGTAAAGCAACAAAGGTGGATTTTCTCTGGTCTGATGGTTGCTATGGTGACAGTGCTGAGCACAATGTATGTGCCAGAAGTTCCTGAACTCGAAGACGTTCCTTTTTTCGACAAGTGGGTGCATTTCCTTATGTATGCAGCAATGACCTTTGCCATGTGGCTTGACTGGTGGTATGTGGAGAAGTGGGTGATGCCGCCTATGAGGGTTGTTATTTGTTCATTTGCAATTCCTGCCGTATGGGGCATGTTGATGGAGTTGGTTCAAGCATGTTTGCCTTACCGCTCTGGTGACTGGTTAGACGCTCTTGCAAATTCTTTTGGAGCCTTGATTGGCGTAATAATATCGTATTCAGTATGGAAAATAGTAGAGAAAACTTCGGCAGCAAATTAGGTGCGATACTTGCAGCTGCCGGTTCGGCCGTAGGTCTTGGCAACGTCTGGCGTTTCCCTATCGAAACAGGAAGAAACGGTGGCGCTGCCTTCATCATTATATATGTAGTGTGCATCCTTCTGCTTGGATTGCCAATTATGATTAGTGAGTTTCTCATTGGTCGTCACACTCATGCCAACACAGCAGGTGCCTACCGCATTCTGTCTGGTGGCAATGCTTGGAAGTGGGTCGGTCGTCTTGGCGTATTCACAGGATGGCTAATCCTCTGCTATTATGGCGTGGTGGGTGGCTGGACATTGCACTACACGTACCTGTCAGCCACATCGGCATTCAGCGACGTGCCATCGAGCGAGTTTGAGAATATCTTCAATTCTCTTGCTTCCAATCCGTGGCTGCCAACGCTGTGGCTCGTACTCTTCATAGCCATCACTCACTATGTCATCACTCGTGGTGTGCAGTCGGGCATAGAGAAGTTCAGTAAGGTAATGATGCCATTGCTCTTCATCATTTGCTTGATTCTTGTTGTGTGCTCGGTCACTTTGCCAGGAGCAAGTGCAGGCATTGAGTACCTGCTCGTGCCAGATTGGAGCAAGGTGACAAGTGGCACAGTGCTCAGCGCAATGGGACAGGCATTCTTCTCGCTCTCATTGGGCATGGGCTGTCTGTGTACTTACGCCAGTTACTTTGATGGCAAGACGAAGCTTGCGTCGTCTGCTGTGAATGTGGGAGTTATCGATACTCTTGTTGCAATCATGGCAGGCTTCATCATCTTCCCATCTGTATTCAATATCGGCATGAATCCAAACGAGGTTGGCGCAGGCGCAAGCCTTACATTCGTGTCGCTTCCTAATGTGTTCCAGCAGGCATTCGCTGGTGCGCCATTCCTGGCGTGGGTGTTCTCTATCTTATTCTATTTCTTGCTGTTCATTGCTGCCCTCACCAGTGCTATATCGTTGCATGAGGTGGCAACAGCATTTGTGGCAGAAGAGTATCACACCACGCGCCGCAAGGCTGCTACTATCGTGACAGGCGTGTGCTTGCTCTTAGGTGCGCTTTGCTCATTATCGTTTGGTCCTTTATCTGGCATACAGATATTCGGTCGCAACATCTTCTCTGCTTTCGACGACTTCTCAGGCATGATTCTTTTGCCACTTGGCGGCATGCTCATCAGCATCTTCTCTGGCTGGATACTCGACAAACAGCTGTATCGCGATGAACTCTCGAATGGAGGCGATTTGAAGACTCCATACTTCAAGCTTCTCATCTTTGTTTTGCGCTACATTTCGCCAGTGGCAATAGGTATTGTGTTCCTTGATCAGTTAGGACTATTTGCGTTGTTTAATTAGTATGTGCATGATTGGCAATAGTTTCCAAAATATAAAAGCAGTCTTCTTCGATATTGACGGAACGCTCGTATCCTTCAACACTCATCGTGTGCCTCAATCAGCCATCGATGCCGTTCATGCCATTCGCCAAAAGGGTATCAAGGTGTTCATTGCCACAGGTCGTCCTCGCCCTTTCATCAACAACCTTGGCACGCTCGAATACGATGGCATAATAGCAGTGAATGGCGCAAGCATCATACTCAACGATGGCACAGTCATTGCCCACAAGAACGTGGATAAGGCAGATGTGCAGCGGATGATTGACTATCAGGAGAAGCATCCGATAGCAGTTGCGTATGCCACTGACGAAGAGGCATTTGTCACTCACTACAACGAGAGCTTTCGTGAGGTGTTCGACCTTCTCGACCTTGGCACTCCGCAGTCGCGCAATCCCGAAGAAGCTTTGACAATGGGCATTATGCAGGTCATTGCTTTCTTCACAGAGGAAGATGAGCCTTTCATCATGCAGAATGTTCTCAAAAATTGCTCCGCTCAGCGTTGGCATCCCTTCTTTGCTGACTGCATTGCTATAGGCACCGACAAAGCCTCGGGTATAGATGATGTGGCTCGCCACTTCGGTTTCGATATCTCCGAAACAATGGCATTTGGTGATGGTGGCAACGATAAACCCATGCTTCTCCACGCTGGCATAGGTGTGGCTATGGGCAATGCAAGCGACGAGGTGAAGGCATGTGCAGACATCGTAACCAGCTCGGTGGATGACGATGGAGTGGCAAAGATGCTTGCTAAGATTTTAGGTGCTTGAGATGGCAGTGAAAGAGTAGCGGAAGATTCGTTACCACAAGGACAACCCAGGGTGCACCAGCGATGAGCTGATACTCTTATTTGTCTGAATAGTAAAAATACGTATTCACCTCGTCGTCATAGTCAAAGTTGATGTGAGAAATATGAACCGGAATGTTCACCATCTTTGGCTTGTAGTCAATTTCTTTGTGGATGAAAACTTGCAGAGCTGAATATCCCAAGTGCAACTCTTGCTTGATGCCGCCAGTGTCGGCAGCCTTGGCATTTAGGTCGTACTCTATGTGGTGAGAAACCTCATGCTTCATGTTCTCGTTGAAAACATCTGCACTGATAACATTCCCGTGCTGGTCGTAGTTGTATTCCACTCGGTGCTGCAACTTGCCTTCTCTGTACAGTTCTTTGCTCACCATTCTGTTGCCATCAGTGTATGCGTAGCGAATGGTGTCGTTGTTGTCGTAATCACTATGCAGAACAATGTTGCCATCTTTGTCGCAAAGGTCGTGAGCAATCTCCTTCCATCGAGGTTCTGTCTCCACAATCTTATTGCCTTGCCAGAAGCGACTGCCTTCGTATGTGTATTCCTTGCGAGCAGTCAGTGTGCCTTTCTTATTATATAAGTATGTGTGTTTTCTGACGTCGGCAATATCGCCAGAATAGGAGTAGTCATACCTGATGTACGAAGTCCTGCGATTATCCTTGTCGTACGTAAATTCATTGCGATAAGTGGTGCGATACTTATGGTTTGTCTTTGAGTATTCAACCACTACATTTCCTCTCTCATCATATTCTGCACATTCTTCAAAGAATAGCACCGTTGTGGCGTCGGGGGCTTGAACTCCGTCTATTGTCACGTCTTTCAATACGTTGTTGCCTGTATTCTTTTGCTCTGAACGTGCCTTCAGCAATCTTCCTTTCTCATCATAGGTAAGAGTATAGCCGTGGGCTTCATTGCCAATGTATCTATTCAACGAATCGTACTTAAACACATTGGTGTAGTCTTCTTTCACATCATCTTCCTTCACTATCCTAACGTTCCTTATGCAGTCAAGATGCAAAGGTTTTTGTGAAAGAGCTGACATGGAGTGCGCCCATATAACAGCAAATAAAATGCCACTTAATGTATTTATGCTCATACTATTTCCCCTCTTACTTCTTGCCTTCTCCTTCTTTAGGAACTCTTCTCACCAGCCATCCTATTCTCAAACTCAGTTCGTAGCTTTCTTCACTCTCTTCCACTCCCGCAAAACCAGCAGCAAACGTCAAAGGTATTTCTGTCAGGAGATTGCCATAATCATCCTTCAACCGGTAGAGGAAGTCTGTGCTTTTGAAGCTGTTGGGCATATCGTGCCTCATTGTCACCTTTGCAGGAGTGCGTCCATTGCTGTCGTATGGGAACAGGCAGAGAAACCAGCCGTCAAACTCCGTTGGCTTTATTCTGCTGCATCCGCCACCACGCAACTTGTCTATTGGTATCTGAGTCATCATACATCTCCAGAACTGATGATCAGGCTTGCCCTGTGCCGTTTTCACAAACTCCTCCAACACAGGACACAGCTTGTCTGTCCACCACTTCAAGTCATACTGCTCCAGCCTTCGTGCCTTGTCGAGCACGCATTGCCAATCCTCCTCCGTTCCTTTCAGAGTGATGTAAGGAATGCCACATGCAGCACTGAACTCACCCACGTATTTGAAGAATGGCTGCATAGCATTCATCAGCGTGATCTGCGATGCAATGCGGCTCTCTACTGTGGTGGTGGAAAATGCAGCACACATATTGTCCACAATCTCCCCCTTTGTGTTCTCCTTCATTATGTTTACCAAACCGTCAAACACTTCTTGCCAGTCAACAAGTCCCATCCCCGCATCATCCAGCTTATCGTTTTCGTTATCGTTGCCGTTATCGTTATCGTTATCGTTCCCGTTATCGCCCCCCCCTATCTGCAGCAATGAATCCACCTTGAGAGTCATCTTGTCTTCATGAAACACCAATTTATCACGCAATGCCTCAGCATTTTTGTTCACATGCTGAGCAAATCCCTGTGAGATGCACAGCCACACATCGTCAGGCGAAAGCACCACTGGGCGATGCTCGGCGTATGCTTTCATCAGCATGTCGAACATCGCATTGTGGTTAGAGTTCCACAGCTTTGCATCTCCAAAGCTTGTTGCCACAATGGTGTTTTTGTTCTTGCCATCGCCTACCTTCCATTTTGCAATCTGTGCACCATCTTTCAGCTCCAGATGTCCCTTAGGTGCAGGCAGATTCTCATCTACGACAAATGTGATGGATCCTTCCGATTTCTTTATCACAATGTCCTTCTTGCCTTTAGCAAGCATACTCACTGCCATCAAAGCAACGAACAGAGAGAAGATTGTTCTTTTCATATCACTTTTGTTTGATTTTGATTGCAAAGTTACTTCCTTTCCTCCAAAATACCAAGAAAAACATTTCACAAAAAATTTACAATTGCTGCGTGAAGTTTACAAATAATTTACAATGTAGGTGTAAGTGTTAGATTATCAAACTGATTAAGATGTTTTCCTCTTGATTGCAAAACTTGCAGAAGAGAAAGGCAATTGTCAAATATGTAACATAAGGAAAACTGTGGAATGTTACGAAAGTGACATCGTAGTCCTTCACCGCAAAGGACTGCTGTCCTTCCCCGTAAAGGACTCGAGTCCTTCGCCGCAAAGGACTCAGGAGGATTCGTAAGCGCTGTGGATGCTTGTGCGTTGTGAGGGAGAAATGTTTGCTACCCAAAGAGCATTCCCTCAAAATCGTGATCGAAGATTCCGAGTATGTGGTCGAGGCTTAATGCGCAAATTGTCACTATGATGGCAAAGGTAGCCAGGGCAAGAAGGCTGGAGAGCAAGCATAGGGCTACAGACTTGCGAAAGCTGATCTGATAAAACTGATGGAAGTCATAGACAATGAGGAGAAGGGGAATGCCAAGGCTTGGTGATGAGCTGGAGAGGCTTGATATACTCCTTGCGATGACCATTGAGGTAGTCGCGTATCATGTGGCCAGGACGATAGATTAATTCCCAGCAAGTGTGGAAGAAACCTGTATCGAAGTTTGTGAATATGGCAATCAGATCGGATATGCCCTGAGCGATAGTAAGGCGCTTGATTTTAGCAGATTGACCACAGTGAGGACAAAAGTTGCCGACGAAAATAGTGGAACAGTTCAGACAGGTGGTTTCCGCGGAAGTGCCGGTCGTAGGAGTGGGATGGTTGCCTCTCAACTGCCATTCACGCACCTTCGTCATTTTATTGTATAAATAGTTCGCCATTGGATAATGTTGTCATAAATTACGTTCTTGTTGTGGGAAAACGTGTGCAAATATACAAACTTTTGGGCACTGTGTGCGTTAAAATTATTGTTTTCGTCATTCTTTTGTGCCTATATTATTATAGGGATGTTCTATAAATTAACTTATTAATAATTAGACATTTAGTTTGATATTTCAGAAAAAAGTCGTACCTTTGTAGTAGAAATCATACAGAATCATGCAGAAAACTACAATATACCGCAAGCCAATGGGCGAGAAC
>JAZRYI010000004.1:0-7867 GCA_045600665.1 Bacteroidaceae bacterium | reverse complement strand
GTGGTCAGAATTCAACAATGCAATGGAACTCGTCACACGCTTTGCGGATGATGTTGTATCTTCATGGACAGTCAAACAGGCGAGAGTTGCATATCACTCATTGCTGTTTCCTAAGACACAGAAAGATATGGCGGCAGACTTGGGATTGACAAAGCAGAACTTCAACTCACATTGGACTTCTGCCAGAATCCAGTTAATCCAGGATTATATAGAATATAACAAATTACATATTTCACAATTCATCAAACACTAATATGGAAGCGTTCATTGTTTTGATAAAACTTCTTTGTGCCCATCTGTGTTCAGACTTTATCTTTCAGACTGATGCCATTAATAATGGTAAGCGTAAGTCTGGAAGCAAAGGTCTTGGTTACCAGATGATTCACAGCATGATTCATACGATTTTCGCATATCTGTTTGTTGCAGACTGGTCTTGTTGGCTAATTCCTGTGGTCATTCTCGTGAGCCACTTCTTCATAGATATGATAAAATGTAAGTTCCATAAGGATTCTCTTATGATATTCCTTATGGACCAACTTGCTCATATCATCGTAATTGGACTGCTTTGGTTCTTCCTGTACTACGAAGAGGTTGACCTTTCTTGTTTGGCATGCTATTGCTCTGCAAATGTGTGGTTTATTGGCATGGCGTACATCCTGATGCTAAAGCCTTCATCCATCCTGCTGAGTTTGTTTCTCGACAAGTGGACTCCTGCATCACCAAATACCCAGAGCCTGCCGAATGCAGGGCAGTGGATTGGTTACATAGAGCGCATCCTGATACTCACATTTATTCTTATTGGCAGTATGGAAGGAGTAGGTTTCTTGCTGGCTGCTAAGTCCGTCTTCCGTTTTGGCGAACTGAATAAGGCAAAGGAAATCCGCACAACAGAATATGTGTTGATCGGAACACTCGCAAGTTTCACCATCGCCATTCTCACAGGTATTGCTGTATCCCATCTACTCTAAGCCTATGTCAAACAATAAGAAAGGGATCTATCGCATGGAATTTTGTTTAGAAAAGTTATCTCTCCAAACTAGTAGAATGGCATTCTTTATGGACAAAGGTAAGAAAACAACATAAGTTCACAACCTTGTGAACCACAAAGTTGTGAACTTGTGGTGTTTCTCAATTAGTTTTTGACATATAATTAGTTTTATTCAGCCAGAGTATTGCATAGAAATAGCCATACAATAATTTGACATACGATAAAGTTAACCACACGCCCATTGCCTTTTTGTATATTCACTTGACTATCATAAAAACGGAAGGCTCCCCTCGCCTTCCGTTTTTGTTTTTCCCTAATACTTCGCCATCTCTTGCTGCATGGCTGGTCTATTCTTGTACTTCAGACGGAAATCAGAAATGAGTTTGTCGGCAAGCTGTTTTCCTGGTGTGCATGTGGAACGCAATTCTTGAAGATTACGAACAAGTTGTTGGTATTTGTCACGACCCATATTGCTATCTGCAGAACGTCTGAATCCTGGCTCCAAGCGCAACACGAGTTGTTGCTGATGCTCAGAATCAAACAGATGGGCATACAGCTTTAAGGCATCAATAAGATTGACTTTTGCATGCATCAAAGCATCGAACAAATCATCATACCATTCCTCCATTGCATAGATTTCAGTTAATTGACATGTTGCTGAATAGCATTCAAATCCTATCTCCCTAATCAACTCTCTCAAGAATTGTTCCCAATTGGCAGGTTCTACCAATGTTTTCAACTTTTTGTAGTAGCTTACATAGTTATTGTCTTCCACAAATAGTTTCTTCAACTGGTTGACAATGCGCTCTTTGTCATCCAGCTTCTCAATTATCTCGAGTTTGTCACGTTCCCACTTCAACACAGTACCATCATACCCTTTTGTTTTTGCTAATACTATGCCTTCATTCAACACTTTCACCACTTCCTCCAATCTTCCTTGCCCCTCCAGCAGCTGCACATACTTGTCTCGAAGCTTATCTATCTTAGAATTTGCTTTATAGAAAGCTACTGCCTCATCCTCTCTATTGAGAGAAAGCAAATAATCCCAAAGTTCCCTTGCTGCATCCTCCTTGCTGTAATCACTTTCTGCACTATCGAAAGCTCGGCGACGAATGGCAATACGTTCATCATCTGTCAGCAATTCCTCTCGCACCGTATCAACTAATGCTCCAAATCCGTATGATTCATAATCGTAAGCTTCTGATTTCTCAATCATTTCCAGCTTATCCGCCGTCTCCAACTTACGGAGATTTGGTATCTGACCACTATTGAATGCACTACGTATTAGGTCTAATATCTCTTCAGTATGCATGTCTTCAAAGTCAAAGTCTTCACGTTCGTAACAATAGTCGTTTGAATAGTTCTCTGCCACTTTTTCGAGCATTAGCAAAGCCACATCAATCGCAAGTTGAGCCTGTCCTTTTGGAATCAATGTTTCTGCCAGATTGATGACACGCATCAAGTCTCTGCCCACAGCACTCCAATCCAGATAATCAGGTTCATAATAATACGAACCTCTCCATGACGGACCATCATATTCATGGTCAAAACTGCGGTCAATCATTGTACGGAATGTTGTCATCGTCATTTTCTTCTCTGGCGATGGCAATTCCTTTTTGAAGTGCTTTTTCAATGCCTCTGCAAAACTACTATTGCGGTAAGCATAGTTCTTGCAGAATTCAAATATCCTTTCTTCGTCCACTATGTCAAAAAGGGCATCAAGCTGTGTATCTTGTTTCATGTGATTGGGTACATATTAATGATTATGGCACAAAATTAGCAATAAATCGTCAAAACAATTCAATGAGGCAGACAAAATATAGCAAAATCACAGCAATTTGAATGCTTTATGCCTGAATCATAGCAAAACCTGCTATTTTAATGCTTTCTTGACAAAAAAAGAGGAATGGTCTTGTGTGTCTTAATATATAAATGTGTATCTTTGTAGATAAATTGTGAATTGACTTGATAAAGGTATTGCTAATAATACTGCAACAACGATGTTGCTTTGCTCATGATTAGACAGTTACTCATAATATTCGGTTGCCTTGCTGTTGGCGAGGTGGTTGTGAGGCTCACAGGCATTGCCATTCCAAGCAGCATCATAGGCATGTTGCTGCTGACTGCCTTGTTGCAGATGAAGGTGGTGAAACTGGAATGGGTGAAGGGTGTGGCGGATTTCCTCATATCCAATATCGGCTTCTTCTTTGTGCCACCAGGCGTGGCACTCATGCTGTATTTCGATATTATCAAGATGGAGATTGTGCCGATTGCGATTGCTACGCTTGTCAGCACAGTCTTGGTGCTTGTTGCCACAGGACTGACTCATCAATTCATAGAAAGGAGGCGAAAAGATGATGGAGATAATCAGTAATCAGTTTGTTCTTCTGGCTATCACTTTTGCCATATTCTATGGCGCAAGGCAACTGCAGAAGTGGACGGGATGGATTGCACTTAATCCTATCCTCGTCACTATAGCCGCACTTATTGCTATGTTGAAGCTAACAGGAATAGACTATGCGACATACGATACAGCAGGAAGCAAGATAAACTTCTGGATGAATCCTGCCATCGTTGCTCTTGGCGTTCCATTGTATCAGAATCTGCAACAGATACGCAAGCAGTTTGTGGCTATCTTCATATCTCAGCTTGTAGGTTGCATTGTGGGACTGGTGAGTGTTGTGCTTACAGCTCACTGGCTCGGAGCATCTAAAGAAGTAGTTATCTCCCTGGCTCCTAAATCCGTCACGACACCTATCGCAATGGAAATCTGCAAGACCATGGGAGGCATCCCTTCGCTAACTGCCGCAATAGTTGTATGCGTAGGGCTTCTCGGTGCTGTAGGCGGCTTCAAGGTCCTTGAAGTGTGGCATGTCCGCAACCCATTCTCGCAAGGATTGAGCATGGGCACGGCCTCTCATGCTATGGGAACATCGAGAGCAATGGAAAAAGGCGAGTCCTACGGTGCATACGCATCACTCGGACTAATACTGAACGGAGTACTCACTGCCTTACTTACTCCTTTCGTTCTTAAACTGTTAGGGTTCTAATCAACTTACTGCACATGAAGAAGAATGCAAAACATGAAATAGAGCTTTTCCACATCGCAACCGACAGCAAACCTTCGGTGCCGATGGTAGAAAATATCGATGTCCATGCGGGCTTTCCCAGCCCTGTGGATGATGCCTACTTGTCGCAACCAATTGACCTGAACAAGGAGCTAATCGCCCACCCTGCCACGTCCTTCATCGTCCGTGTGGTGGGCGACTCCATGATTGAGGAGGGGATCGAGCAAGGGGATTTGCTCGTCGTGGACCGTTCACTTTTTCCTACGGAGAAAAAGGTGTGCGTGGTCATGTACGAAGAAGAGTTTGCGCTGAAACGTGTCGTTCAGCGTGGCGACAGCATTCTGCTATTGCCTGGAAATCCTAACTATAAGCCTATTGAGGTTACTGACCCCGACAGATTAACTGTCTGGGGTGTCGTAACTTGGGTTATGAAGAAAAAATGATACTGCACATTGACTGTAACACGTTCTATGCCTCTTGTGAAGTCTCGCTGAGACCAGACCTCAAAGGGAAGCCTGTAGTAGTTGCTAACTGCAACGAGGCTGGAGGCGGCATAATTCTCGCTTTGACCAAGGAGGCGAAAGCTCTTGGCATGAAGCGAGGAAATCCTGTGTTTCAAGTCAAAGAGATTCTTGAGCGCAACAAGGTTGCTGTATTTCCTGCGAATCTCCCTAAATATGTTGACATCTCGCGTCGCCTGATGCAAGTAGTGAAGGAGCAAGACATCGTGATAAACTTCGTCAAGTACTCTGTTGATGAGTTCTTCGGGGAACTTCCGTTGGAAGACCCAAACGAGCTTGCCAAGTATGCTCGTAAAGTGAAAGAGCATATTGAGCATTGCACAGGCATTCCCGTGAGCTGTGGCATCTCGCTTTCATACACACTCGCAAAGGTCGCCACTTGGTTCTCCAAGCATTATCCCGGCTATAAGGGCGTGTGCGTCCTCACCAAGGAGAACATCGAAACCGCTCTTGGATTTCTGCCAATCGCTGATGTGTGGGGAGTCGGTCGCCGCACCGCTCCAAGGATGCAGTCATACGGCATTACTACAGCGCTTGATTACTATAACAAGCCCGGTTATTGGATCAAGAAGCAGTTCAAGGTCACTGGCCACAGAACATGGCAAGAACTGCATGGCATTCAGTGCATTGACATCGAAGCTCCTGCTCAGCAAAAGTCAATCATGCACTCGCGCACTTTCACTTATATGACTCAGGAACTTTCCGTTCTGGAGTCATACATCGCAGATTACGCTGTGGCTGCAGCACGAAAATTGCGAGACCAGCACTCCGTCTGTCTCGCCGTGACAACCTTCATTGCTACCAATCCACACCGTGAAGACCTTGAACAGTATGACAACTCTGCCACAGTCAAGCTCAGTGTGGCAAGCGCTGACACAATTGCCATCACCAATGCTGCACTCGACGCTTTGCGTCAGGCATACCGTCCATACATGCATTACAAGAGAGCAGGAGTCATCTTGTCTGACATCACCTCCGATGATGCCATACAGCTTGATCTGTTCGCAGAATCTCCATTGTCGCTTGGCAAGTCACGCGCATTGATGGAGGCTACCGACAATATAAACAAACGCTACGGCATGAATACCATTCGCCTCGGAGCGCAAGGCTTTGAGTCGGAAGCGATGTCGCTCCCTCTCAACTTTCAGCCGTTCAAATCACCAACAACAAATTTTGAGGATATAATCGAAGTAAAATAGTCACATACATGGAATCAAACGACAACGACCTTTTCACTTTCCGCAAATTCCGTTTGGACGAAGAATCGTCCGAAACCGACCTTTGCCGTGAGGCAGCCATGGACAAGCTCCAGACGCTTTTCCCTGGCAAACGAATAACTGTATATGATAGCTTCACTTTCAGTATCGAAACCGATTCGCTTTACAGCGACTCTGGCATCGACACCTACGAGCTGGGCATGGTTGACGACGAGCTTTATGCCATACGCAACGCTCGCGACTTGAATGTGATAACCTTCAGAATATAGAATTGCCTTACGGGTAACACACACTCTGATACCGAATGCGTATAGATAGGCTAGCAGATAGCTCATCACCTTCCGCTTTATGTCTGAATCATAGAAAATCAGCCTTTTTAATGCCTTCTTTACAAAAAACATCGGAATTATTTTGCAGACGACGGTTAAATGTGTAATTTTGTGGCGACAATGAGGTATTACATCTAAAAACTGATTGCTTATGGCACTGAAGGCATACATTGCAAATCCGCTCTACGACTCGGTGTTCAAGTTCTTGCTTGAAGACCCAAAGGTAACTTGCGCACTTCTGTCTGCCCTCTTGAAAAAGAAGGTGATTGAGGTGAGTGTACGCCCACATGAGTACAGCAACGTGAAGCAGTACAAGATTACTGTATTCCGTATCGACTTTGCCGCGAAAGTGCTTGAAGATGACGGCACAGAGCATCTTGTGCTTATTGAGCTTCAGAAAACTTGGAAGCCAACAGAGACTCTTCGATTCCGAAAGTATCTTGGCAAGCAATATCTTGGTTTGACAGGCAGAGGTACGATTCCTGCTGATGACGAGGTGAAGGGAGACGAGGAGTATTACCCTATCGTGTCTATTTACATCCTTGGTCATAAGGTGGGAGACATAACGGAGCCTGTCATCTATGTACGCAGACAATACCTTGACTACGACAATCATGAAATAACGCAAGGCGTTCCAGATCCATTCGTGGAAAACCTCACTCACGACAGCATCATTGTGCAGGTGCCTTACCTTACTGGCAATGTGCGCAATCATCTGGAGAAGATTCTGTCTGTGTTTGACCAGTCGAATGCTGTGTCTCCACGAAACAGCCAGTTGCTTTATGTAAATCCTGATCTCTTCACAAACGACGATGACACTCATATCATCTTCGACCGTTTGCTTTATGCAGCAACTGACCAAGAAGTTCGTGATCAGATGGACATAGAGGACGAGTTTGTATCTGAGGTTGAGGAAAAAGATACAAAAATCATGCAATTAGAGAATGCAGTAACAAAGTCCATCAAAATGTTAGCTTCTGCTGGTATGCCTGCGGAAACAATAGCAGCCAATTTAGGAATAAAGATCGGCGTTGTTAGAGAAGCATTGCAATAAGACAATAAAGATAACACGAATATTTAACCACTAAAAACAACAATTATCAAGAAACAGACAGTAACTAATTAACATTCAGAAGAACGGAGTGCCATGCGCACTGCCACTTCACCAGCGTGACTAACAAACAATTATTATTAACACGAAGGTGAGCGGAATCCCGTTCGACACACATATATACTTGAGCTTTCGCTCTTGTTCTCTTTTCGGAAAACGGCCAATTAGAAGAAACCCGAGAACAAGTAAGTGATTGGCTCACGTCCCGTTTAGGGGCGTGGCCTTTCGTTCGTACTTGTTTGGGTAAAGGTGCTTGGCCGTACCTCCGAAAAGAATAAGTCGAATGGAGGTTATGCCCCTTCTCTTATTCTTAGATTAACCTATGACAAAATATTTATTGGCGATTTGTGCAGTTATCCTGATTTGTTCATGCTCCGCTCCAAAGTACATAGCAGGTACTCCTGTCACCTATACAACAACTACAAACACATTCTGTTTTGGAGCACAGAACCTTGATGACAATGCAAAAATTGACAACTCCAATTTCACATGTCATTATAGGTAGGTTCTATTAATTCGTAAATTCGAGTGGAAGCCGTTCCGTTAGAGTCAATCTTTCGGAATCAGTCGCTCACCAGAGGACTTCGGCTATCGATTGCGTTCGTTTATCCACTCATTGACATGTTGTTTTTG
>JAZRYI010000003.1:0-7181 GCA_045600665.1 Bacteroidaceae bacterium | reverse complement strand
CATATTTAGTAGGATCTGCGTTATATCCCAACCAGCCTGCACCGGCAGTGCAGAAGCCAACTACTGCTGCGCCAGTGAAGATGATAGCCTTGTTCACATTGGCGAGCCAATCAGGCACAACCCATGTGGTGAGGCTCTCGCAATAGAACGAGTGCGAGCCGTATGTGTGAACCCCAATGCTTTTACCCTCGTATGCACCCAAGATAGGATCCTTGCGTCCCCACTGGTAGTAAGGGCTCGAACCAAAGTGATTGTTCTCATCGTCATTCTTGTAGTCGCTGCGCTGAGTGATGCGGAGAGTAGTCTGGTAGAACACGAAGTCGTCCGGAGTCTCACCCTGAGCAAAGTGGAGGTAGATCTCGCGGCCACGCACAGCCTTGGCAGTCTTGACGCTCTTCCAGCCGAGGTTGACAGGCATAGCCTTATACGAACCGCTGCCAGTAGCCACAGTAGCATTGATGTTCTCGTCAGTCACCCAGATGTGCCAGCTCCACACCACGCGATTCTGCTCGTCATACACAGCAATCACAGCGTTGCCCTGGTCAATATTGTCGCGGTCGATGCGGAAATCAACATAGTCGCCACGCTGAGTCAGCTTCACGTCAGTCACCAAGCCTTCCACGTCTTCCCACACAAGGGCAGCACGGCGCAGCTTAGTGTTGTACTGAATGAGAGGGCTGACAATCTGGCGGTCGAGGTAGTCAACAAAGCTTGTGCCCTTAGGAGCGCCTGCATTGATGTTGACGCCATTCTCACATCCGTATGACAGAGGGTTGGCAACGCCATTCTTCATCGAGTTGCCATACACAGTAGGGAAGGTGTAGTGGCCTGGAGCATCAATCACATAGCAGTTGGCAGAAGTAGTGCCAATGCTCTTGCCTGTGCCGAACTCATGACGGCTCAGGTCGTATGGACCGCTTGACACGCCGCCCTTAGCCTCACGGCTTCTGAGTACATCCTTGTGCTCAACGCCAGTCTCTTCTGGCATAGCGTCGATCTTGATGTTGATTTTCTCGCCAGTGATGCTGCCTGTGCCCTCTGTGCCGATATTGACAGGCGTGCCATCCTCAAGGCTCATGTGCAGCCAGCTTGCATCCTCATCGTGCATGTCCTCGCCATCGTAGCTCCAGCCAATGTACTTCCATGCCAGTGGAGCATACTCAGCCGATTCTTCCTCGCTTGTCTTGTAGCTCTTCAGCGTGATGCCTGCGTCGCCGCCAGCAGCATCCACATACTTAGCGCGCTCGCTGTTGTTGATGCCATCCATCACCATGTAGTAGCCATCCACATTCTCGTTGGTGCTGATGATGTACTCTTGAGTAGTGCCGATGTTCCAGTACTTAGGACGGTTCTCAGCGCCACGATCGCCGATAGGAGCAGAGATGGTCACCACCTCCTCCTCTGGGTCGCTGTTGAAGACGATGTCGAGCTCCAGAGTAGCATCGGCAGGCAGCATCTGCGGAATCATCATGAATGTGGCAGCATCGCCAGTCACGTAGCAGTTGTACTCGCCCTGAGTGTCGAAGTCAGTCACAGCCACGCATTGAGTGACGTCGTCTTTCACCTCCCACCATCCACTGGTGTTCACCATCGAAGCCTCCGTCTGAGAACCATTGTATTTGTCGAAGAAATGAAGCGTGCCCTTGTTGTGTACATTCGTCAGGCGCACCTCCTTTATCACTGCTGGCACGAAACCAGTAGAGCCCAGCTTCACCTTCACCGCTGTCATGGCGTGGCGGAACACGAGCGGAGTAGCGGCATTGGAAGCATAGGTGTCGGCAGTGAATGAGCGAATCTGCTTAGCATAGAGCAGATCCTCCTGCAGATGAGCCGAGTCAGATGCCAGCTCATAATCGGCGCGCAGCTGATAGAGCCAAGGGAGACTGCCCACTGGGTTCTGCTCATTGTTATAGTCGTTTGTGAAGATTTTGTAGTTCTCGCTGTATGGGAACAATGCACCGAACACGCGGACAGCAGTGAAGTCCTTTCTGTTCACGAAGAACTCGTTGCAGCTCCATTCCTGACCGTCGGTAGTGACGGCTTCCTGGTTGAGCAGTTCCACCTGAGTGTTGCCGCCGTTGCCATTGGTGAAGCCAATCTGAGAGATGGACAGCTTGCGAGTGTCGATAGCATGAGTGATGATGGCACGCGTCTGTCTGTCATCGTTCAGGCTCGTGCGCTCGCCGCTGATGCCGTTCACCTGATGGCTTGTGATGTTGACGCGCTTGCCTTTGTCGGTCACGAAGTTGGTAGGTATCAGTTCGTCGCGGTTAGACACGGCGCGTGTGGTTGCGCTGACGCCATACCAGTCTTGCTCATCCATTGTGGCAGAGAATGTGAGGTTTGTGCCCTCTTTGTCGCCGCCAAATATGTTCATGTCCTCTACGCAGGATGCAAGCAACAGAGAAGCTGCACCCAGCAAGAACACTTTGTTAATATTATGTTTCATAATTAATCATTTTATCTCTTTAGTTCCACATTCTCGCTATTCACATCCCATTCCACAATCTGTGGCTGATACTTCAGCTGATATCCATACGCTGTGCCGTTGTCGCGGAAAAGAGTGCCGAACACAACATCGATATTGTACATCATGCCCATCTCCAGCTTTTCCACTGGGAAAGGAACATACACGTAGTCGTACTGGTTCTCCTGGCCCACAATCCACGAGCCATCGTGCGTGTTGCGGATATTCACACACATCACGATGCCTGCACCATTATGGTTGGCGAAGGATGTCCAAGGCTTCACCTGCTGAGGCAGCACATGAGGCTCATGACCTGTGTCCACAAGAGGCTGTGCCTCAGCTGTCAGCTTCACAGGACTGCTCAGATCCATCTGGATGACCTGATTCAGAGGGCTCACCTTTGCTGTCCATTGTGCATTGAAATCGCAATCGGCGTCAAGAGCCTTCGTGCCTGTTGCCTGAATGCCATACACGTATGCCTCCACCACGTTCACTTCGATTGCATTCTGCGCGCCCAGCTTAGCATTCAGTGTGATGCGTGGGAACAAGTGGCGGAAGTTCAGCTCCACCTCCTTCTTGCCAGCAAACTCATCATAGCCGCACTCTCTGGCGAAAGCGATCATCGCGTCGTTCATGTCGCCGCTGTTGTAGTAGTGCTCATTGCTGGTAGCTATATACTGCGCCTCTTTCACATTGCGTTGGAGCTCATAAGGGGATGCATATCCTGTGATAGTGACAGGCGATGCGCAGTCCTTAGGCTCGATGGTGCCGAAGAACGAGATAGGGTTGTTCTTATAATCGCGCCATTTAAGCTTATCCTCATACTCCCACACCGTAGGATCGTCCTGGTTGCGAGTCAGAGTGACATAGTCTGGCTCGATGGTATTTCCGTTGCTCGGCTTGAAGAACAGGAGGTCTGCGAATCTTGACATTTCGACCTCGCCTATCTGCACGGTTCTCAAATCTTTGTCCTTTGTCCATGCGTAGAGGTGTGCTTTTGTTGCCGATGCCTCATCCACGCAGCTGCGTGTGAAAGGCACTACGCTGCCTTTGAACTCAATGTAGTCCGTGGCGTTGTCGCCTGGAATCTCGGGGTCAGGACCAACGGGAGTGTCCTCGTTGTTGTCCTTCGAGCAGCCTGCCATCAGCAGCGGCAGGCACATTAGCATTAATAACTTTCTCATATTGTTGATTCTTATTAGGTAATGATTGACGCTCTTCGTAAGCGAAGAGCTGAACTGAAACGAAATTTAACAGAAATTAGCCAGAACCTTTAGCTCGGCGTAGCCAAATTTAACAGAAATTTTCAAGCTAAGCATCAAGCTAACTAATAATTTCTGAATAATTAATGGGTAATTAACGAATAATTTCTTTCAGTCCTTCACGCAGTAAGCGTGTAGGTCAAACACTACATAGTTTCCATTTTTTACTGCAAGATAATATTCTCGTTCTTCTCCACCCATGGAGTCACGACAGGCTTGTACGACGCACGGTAGCCGAGCGAGCCATCAGCATTGAATATGCTGTTGAACGTGATGTCGAGGGTGTAGACGTTGCCAGAAGCGAACTCTGTGTTGTCGAGCGCCACATACACCTCGCCAAACTCCTTGTCCGAGCCAGCAAGATAAGTGTTGCTTGCCTTGCTGCGCACGCGAGCCTTGATCTTGATGCCTGCGCCATCCTGCTTAGCAGCCGACGACCAAGGCTTCACGCTCTGAGGCACCACGAATGCACCTTTCTTCTGCAAGTACTCAGGAGCCTCTGTCAGCGCCACAGCCTTGTCGAGTGGAAGAGCCACCTCCACAGTGGCAGGCTTGCCAGCAGGAGCGTAGGCAGTCCATGCTGGTCTCACCTCGTTGAAGTCCAGCTCTGATGCACCAGCCAGTCCCATCAGTGTTGCCGACTGCACAGTCACCTCGAGGTCGCTTGCGTTGGCGAGCGAAGCGCGCAGCTGCACCATAGGCAGCATGTGCTTGAAGTTCATCTCAATCTTTGTGCTGTCGTTCAGGTATGCACCTGGGTCGAGACGCAGAGCCTCTGCAAAGAGCAGATCCTTAGTGTCCTCAGCCTTCACTGTGCCATTCTTGTCGGCAGGCAGTTCCACCTTGAGGGTAGGGAGGGCGTTCTTAGTGCCGATAGTGGCAAGACCAGCTCCCTCGCCTGCTATGCCATAGAAGGAGATAGGGTACTTGATGAGCGCAGCCCACTTGAGCATAGCCTTTGTCTTGCTATCCACATAGTCCCACATCGTCTCATCGTCCATGTTGCGAGTCACCTCCACACCCTGGGCTGTCTTCGACTTCGTGTTGCCAAACACGCTGTAGCCCAAAGCGGTGTTGAAGCCATACACCTGAAACTTGTCGAGCGTGTAGCTTGTGTCGCTGCCGCTGAGGTCGCTGACCGAAGCGTCGAACTCAACATACACCGTACTGTTGTTGTCGTCGAGGAACATCCAGCTTTCTGGATCCTCGTCGTCGCTGCTCGAGCATGACGCCGCTATTGGCATCAGCATCATTGCACCGAGCAATACTTTGTAAAACCTTTTTTTGTACATATTATAATATTTTTATTAATAATTTATTATTCTTGAGAACTATTTCTTTTTCTCTCTCACTGGGCGAATTGGCAATGCATACGATGGCTGCAGCTTCAAATCGTTCACCACTCGTGGCGTTAGTTTCACGCCTTCCTTCTCGCCATAATTATCGTATGTGACTTCACCACGGAAGTTTACCAAATATGCACCCTTCTCGCCTTCTTCATCTTGGTTGATTGAAGGCGAAGAAGTCCAATAGAATCCTTGATCTCCATTCAAGAAAATCATGTCGTTGATGTTATTGTTGACAGCGGCACCTGGTTCTGCAGCAGACCAGAAGTTTCTGTAGCCCAAGCCTGGGAATCTTAACTCCTGACCGCTTGCAGTCGTCTTCGTAGTTGATCCATAGTATGAGAATTTCGTATTCTCGTCGTTAATGCCGCTCATGTCTTTCTGTGATGGAACACAATAGCCAGCTGGGCAAGGGTCGTAGATGCTCTTCACCACTGGTCGGTTCTTCTCGTCATAGTCTATCTGACCTGCATTCCACAGGTTGCCTACGCCATCATGGTTGATCCAAGAGATTGGGTCACGCAAGAGGATGTTAGGATGCTGAATGCCGTAGTTCACGCTGACGCCATGATTTCTCATCTCTTTGCACCAGTCTGTACCTCCCTTGAATATTGAGGCATTGAACAGCACATCTCCAAGACTTAATGCATTCGAAAGTGCGCAAAATGCACCGGCTGAATAGGCGGCGATGGTAAACGCTCGTAGGTCTGATACAGAATAAGCTTCAAAAGCCACAAGGCGAAGAGATTCTTCAGTATTGTCAACCATAATATATAATAATGGTGTATTTGTCTCGGTATGCGTTAACATATAACCGGCATTAGCTCCATCATCAAAAGCTATATAGTCAAGAGCTTCGGCGCCATATTCGTCATAATACGGTTCTAAAATATCCGCAAATTCTAGACGAGCGGTACCTTCTGGCAATGTTAGCGCATCATAAACATTCTGCATATTATAATTTCCAGCTGCGCCCATATAGTCTAAGTGTTCAGGGTTGAACAAAACTTGCTCTCCATTGAAATCAATAGTTTTAAACTTGCTCACTGTCTTGTATTGGTAGCGGACTCTACCCAAAGCATAACCAGTCAAGAAGCCTTGAAGACCAACTGTTGCCCCTTGCAGAAACAGCTTGGTCATGTTGGCGCCATACTTAACATGCATTTCTGCGTGCAAACCAAGTGATGCAGCATCAGTGCCAGCCTGATAGAATGGTTTTGGGATTGCCTGGGCATTATCATCACTGCCTATAGGCTGTTTAGTGCTCGTTGCACCTGGGAATGGATCCTTGCGTCCCCAATTGTAATATGTCGAGTTGCCAATGACATTGTTCATGACATCCTTGGCAGGTGTAGAGTTCTGACGAATGCAGAAGGTTGCACGTTTTGACAAGTAATCTGGCATGGTGATGCGAACAGCTGCCTCACGTCCTATCTGCCCACTTGCATTCGTAGTAGAGCACCAGCCAAGGGTGAGCGGCATGAAGTCAACACTCTCTTCTGCATTGATATCATCTCTGATAGGTTCGGCAAGCGTTGCCTTCTCATCTGTCACCCAGATGTGCCAGCTCCATGCCACGGTGTTGCCATCCATGGCTGCAATGACAGCATTGCCCTGATCGATGTGGTCGGGCAGAATCTCAAACTCAATGGCGTTGCCATCGTCCACGAGCTTGATGCTATTATGGTCGATAAGGCCTTTCGCATCCTGCCATACAAGTGTGGCACGAGAAAGGTTGATGCCATTGTTCTTTATCATTGGCGCTGTGATAGGCTTGCCATTGTGAGTCATGAAGTTATTCTTCGTTTCGCAGTTTTTGTAGCCAGCATTGTCAGTATATGCATCCTTGTTGGTCTCGCCATCCACGATGGCGTTGCCGTATGCTGTTGGGATGCGGTACTTGCCTGGAGCATCGACAACGTAGCAGTTGGCTGTGGTCTGCGCGCAAGGCTGATTGAGGTAGTCGTGGCGCGAGAGGTCGAACGCATCGCCATCGTAGCCGAGCGGTGTCTTGTAGCGAAGGAAGTCGCGGTGTGGTCTGCTCTCTGGTTTGACAGCCATGAGACTGACATTTACAGACATTACTGTATCATTACTGATACCCAT
>JAZRYI010000002.1:0-39952 GCA_045600665.1 Bacteroidaceae bacterium | reverse complement strand
GATGAGGTTGACTCCGTGCTCATCGATGATGCTCGTACACCGCTCATCATCTCTGGTCCTGTGCCAAAGGGAGACGTACAGATGTTTGAGGAGTACTGCCCTATCGTTGAGCAGCTTGTTGAGGCTCAGCGCCGCCTCACTCAGAACTATCTCACAGAAGCAAAGAAACTTATCGATTCCGAGGACAAGGACGAAATCACTGCAGGTTTCCTGTCTCTCTTCCGTTCATACAAGGGTATGCCAAAGAACAATGCCCTTATTAAATACCTCTCACAGCCAGGCATCAAGACAGGATTGCTCCAGACTGAGGAAATCTACATGGAGAATAACAACCGTCGCATGCCAGAGGCAACAAACCCACTCTTCTTCGTTGTGGACGAGAAGCAGAAATCTGTTGAAATGACTGACAAAGGTAATCAACTGATTGCCAATATTGTTAAAGATGACAAATTCTTCGTGCTTCCAGACATCACCACTCAACTTTCAGAGCTTGAGAACGAGAAGCTCAGCGACGAGGAGAAGCTTGCAAAGAAAGATGCTTTGATGCAAGATTATGCACTCAAGGCAGAGCGAGTGCACACTATCCAGCAACTCTTGAAGGCTTACACTATGTTTATCAAGGACGATGACTACGTCATTATGGATGGTGAGGTCAAGATCGTGGATGAGCAAACTGGCCGTATCATGGAAGGTCGTCGCTGGTCAGACGGCTTGCACCAGGCTGTTGAAGCCAAGGAGCGCGTGAAGGTGGAAGCTGCTACACAGACATTCGCAACTATCACTCTCCAGAACTACTTCCGTATGTACCACAAGCTCTCGGGCATGACTGGTACAGCTATCACAGAGGCAGGCGAGTTCTGGGACATCTATAAGCTCGATGTTGTTGAGATTCCAACCAATCGTCCAATCGCACGTCACGACCTCAACGACCGAGTATATAAGACTAATCGCGAGAAGTACAACGCTGTTATCGACGAGATTGAGCGTATGCGCAACGCAGGACGTCCAGTACTTGTTGGTACAACATCCGTTGAAATCTCTGAGCTCCTCTCTCGCATGCTCAATATGCGCAAGATTCCGCATCAGGTGCTCAATGCTAAGCTCCACCAGAAGGAAGCAGACATTGTAGCACTTGCTGGCCAGAGCAATATGGGCGAGGTAATCAACGCTGATGGAACAAAGGAGACCAAACTTCTCGGTGCTGTGACAATCGCCACCAACATGGCAGGTCGTGGTACCGACATCAAGCTCTCTGACGAAGTCAAGGCTGCAGGCGGTCTCGCAATCATCGGTACAGAGCGTCACGAAAGCCGCCGCGTTGACCGTCAGCTCCGTGGTCGTGCAGGTCGTCAAGGTGACCCAGGTTCATCTGTGTTCTACGTATCACTCGAAGACAAGCTTATGCGTCTCTTCGCAAGCGACCGCATCTCAAAGGTTATGGACAAGCTTGGATTCGAAGATGGAGAGATGATCGAGCACAAGATGATCAACCAGTCTATCGAGCGCGCTCAGAAGAAGGTTGAGGAAAACAACTTTGGCGTCCGTAAGCGCCTCCTTGAGTACGATGACGTAATGAACAAGCAGCGCAAAGTCATCTACGAACGACGTCGACACGCACTCATGGGCGAGCGTATCGGCATGGACATTTCAAACATGATATGGGACCGCGTTCTTCACATCATCGGTGGAGGCGACTATGCAAGTTGTCAGGAAGACTTCCTCAAGATCTTCGCTATGGAATTCCCATTCACTCCAGAAGAGTTCGAAGACATGGGTCGTCAGCAGCTTGAAGACAAAGCATTCGACATCGTCATCGAAAGCTTCAAGCGCCGCTCAGAGCGTCTTGCAGCCACAGCATTCCCTGTCATCAAGGATGTTTATGAGACAAAGGGACACATGTACGAAAATATCCTTGTCCCAATCACTGACGGTCGCCGCATCTATCAACTCAGCATCCCACTTAAGGAAGCCTATGAGACTGAAGGCGGTGCCATCCTTGTAGCATTCGAGAAAGCAATCCTCCTCCACACCATCGACGATGCATGGAAGGAGAACCTTCGTGCCCTCGATGAACTGAAGCATTCTGTGCAGAACGCAAGCTACGAGCAGAAGGATCCACTCCTCATCTTCAAGCTCGAGTCTGTCAACCTCTTCGATGCTATGGTGAACGAGATCAACGACAACACCATCTCCGTTCTCATGCGCTGCTCAATCCCAATCGCCGAACCAGAGGAAGTGAGACAAGCTCCACTCCCATCACAGGAAGAACCAAAGAAGCAGCAGCTCACTGAGTCTCACCAGAACCTCGACGAGATGAGTGAGACACAAAAGGCACAGCATCAGGCAGCGCAAACCGACACTCGTGCTCAGCAACCTCGCATCCCAATCGTAAACGATGGTCCTCAGATAGGTCGCAATGACCTCTGCCCATGCGGTTCTGGCAAGAAGTACAAGAACTGTCACGGACGCGGTTTGTAATTAAATACATATTCTCATTATATCTATTATGTGGCGGTTAATCTCATGGTTAATCGCCACTTTTATTTCCATAATGTTTATAACTAAAGTCAATTCTTTATTATATTTATTATTATTGCTTACTTTTATTGGCAATTGTTTGGTGGGGTTGACTAATTTTCGTAACTTTGCAGCCGTTTTGGGTTTAAATGTCCAATAACTAGGTATTAGAATTAGATTTATTATCAACATAATGTCTAACTTTATTAATTAAAACAACTTATTATTAATTATGGAAACAAAGAACATTAAACCGCTTGAAGGCTTCGATTGGGATGCATTCGAGAACGACGGCGTGAGCGCTGCCGATAAGGCTGCTCAGCAGGCTGCTTACGAAAGCACTCTCAACAACGTGAACGACAACGAGGTTGTTGATGGCACTGTCACTTCTATCAACGATCGCGAGGTTGTTGTAAACATCGGCTACAAGAGCGACGGCATCATCGCTAAGAGCGAATTCCGTTACTGCCCAGAACTCGCTGTAGGTGATACAGTAGAGGTTTACATTGAAAATCAGGAAGACAAGAAAGGCCAGCTCGTACTTTCTCACAAGAAGGCTCGTCAGTCACGCTCATGGGAGCGCGTAAACGCTGCTCTTGAGAACGACGAAATCGCTAAGGGCTTCGTTAAGTGCCGCACTAAGGGCGGTATGATCGTTGACGTGCTCGGTACTGAGGCATTCCTTCCAGGTTCACAGATCGACGTTAAGCCTATCCGCGACTACGATACATTCGTTGGCAAGACTATGGAATTCAAGATTGTTAAGATCAATCAGGAATTCCGCAATGTTGTTGTTAGCCACAAGGCACTCATCGAGGCTGAGCTCGAGCAGCAGAAGAAGGAGATCATCTCTAAGCTCGAGAAGGGTCAGATCCTTGAGGGTACAGTTAAGAACATCACTACTTACGGCGTATTCATCGACCTCGGTGGTGTAGACGGTCTCATCCACATCACAGACCTTTCATGGGGCCGCGTAAGCGATCCAAAGGAAGTTGTTGAACTCGACCAGAAGCTCAACGTTGTTACCATCGACTTTGATGACGAGAAGAAGCGCATCGCTCTCGGTCTCAAGCAGCTCACTCCACACCCATGGGACGCTCTCTCAGCTGACCTCAAGGTTGGTGACAAGGTTCACGGCAAGGTTGTTGTTATGGCTGACTACGGTGCATTCATTGAGATCGCACCAGGCGTTGAGGGTCTCATCCACGTTTCTGAAATGTCATGGAGCGCACACCTCCACTCAGCTAATGAGTTCATGAAGGTAGGCGACGAGGTTGACGCAGTTATTCTCACTCTCGACCGAGAGGAGCGCAAGATGTCTCTCGGCGTTAAGCAGCTCAAGGAGGATCCATGGGAGGCTATCGAGACTAAGTACCCTGTTGGCAGCCAGCACACAGCTAAGGTTCGCAACTTCACAAACTTCGGCGTATTCGTTGAGGTTGAGGAAGGCGTTGACGGTCTTATCCACATCTCTGACCTTTCTTGGACAAAGAAGGTTAAGCACCCATCAGAGTTCACTCAGATTGGCGCACCAATCGAGGTACAGGTACTCGACATCGACAAGGAGAATCGTCGCCTCTCTCTCGGCCACAAGCAGCTTGAGGATAACCCTTGGGACAACTTCGAGACAATCTACACTCAGGATTCTATCCACTCAGGCAAGGTTGCTGAGGTTCTCGACAAGGGCGCAGTTATCGCTCTCGAGGGTGGCGTAGAAGGCTTCGCAACTCCAAAGCACCTCGTTAAGGAAGATGGCTCACAGGCACAGCTCGGCGAGACTCTCGACTTCAAGGTAATCGAGTTCAACAAGGAGGCTAAGCGCATTATCCTTTCTCACTCACGCATCTTCGAAGATGTTGCTCGTGCAGAGGCTCGTGCAGCTAAGAAGGCAGAGAACGCAGCTAAGAAGGCAGCTCGTCCAGCTAAGGAAGCAGCTCCAGTAATCAAGAATGTAGCTGCTGCTACTACTCTTGGCGACCTCGACGCTCTCGCAGCTCTCAAGGCTAACATGGAGGCTGGCAAGTAATCCGATAAGGTATATAATCCAGAAATATATTTTGAAGAGTGCATCCCACAGCGGATGCACTCTTCTTGTTTTATAATATGTACAAATTACAAGCGAATTGAAGAGAATTTGCGTCTGCAAAGCTAATACACATCAAGTATTTTTGGTGGTTTAGTGTAAAAACTCTATATTTGCATAATAAATGAAATTACAAATTCTGCAATGTTCACATTCGTACGAGAAATAATCAATCATAACAAACAAAAATGCCTGCACTTTTGCCTTATAGCCATTTGTGCCGCCTGCGCCTTTTCTTCTTGCGATCAAAAAAAAGAAGAGAATCCACTTTTGCAATTGGACGAGAATGATTTTACGGGTGTGAAGAAATACTTCGGCGATTCCATTCCTAGCAGCAACATCAGTCGTGAGTGTGCCATGGTGTGTCACAAGATTGATAAAGTTGCAAAAGAAGCAGCATTCGTCAACAATCCGAGTTCTTTGATAGAGATAAAGAAGCAGTATTTAGAAGAACTTGCTCAAGCATCAAGCAATATCTCTCAACTCAGCGATGAAGAAAAGGCTATCGCCATCGAGCATAAAAACGAAGCAGAAGAGTCGTATACAAAAGCATGTAGAAATTATGAAGTACCTGCATCAGGAGTGCTTGCCAACCTAAAGAATCTGATAGATAGAATTGACAAAGTGAGCACTAAAGATGAGTTGATGAGATTTCAAGACTGTAGAATAGGCATGCTGAATGACCTCGACCATATTTACCTATGCGTTGAAAGCCGAAGCAATGCAATACCAGAAGTAAAGCGACTTGCCCAAGTTCTGAAAAACAAATACGAAAAGAAGAAACAACAATTTGGTTTACAATAAATCTAATAAATAGAATTAATAACATGTTTGCTAAAGAAATCTATGTACAGCGTCGCGCTGAACTTAAGCAGAGAGTGGGCGAAGGCCTTATTCTCTTGTTTGGCAACAACGATGCTCCAAACAACTATCCCGCTAACACCTACCGTTTCCGACAGGACAGCAATTTCCTTTATTTCTTCGGTCAGAAACGAGAAGGACTTGCCGGCGTCATAGACATCGACAACAACAAAGAATACATATTCGGCGATGACATCGACATCGACGACATCATCTGGTTTGGCTACGTCCCATCTGTGAGTGAGCTCGCTGCAGAGGTAGGCGTCAGCAATACCGCTCCAATGGCACAGCTCAAGACTGTCATTGATTCTGCACTTGCAAAAGGTCAGCAAATCCACTTTGTTCCACAGTGCCGTCACGACTTGATGATTCAGCTCTCAGACCTCGTAGGCATTCACCCTCTCCAGTCTAAGGAGAAAGCATCTGTGAAACTCATCAAGGCAATAGTTGACATGCGCGCAATAAAGAAAGCCGAAGAAATCGCAGAATTGAAGAAAGCTGCAGACATTGGCTATCTCATGCATACAACAGCCATGAAGACTTGCGCTCCTGGACTTTCAGAAAAGTACGTAGCTGGCGTGATTGAAGGACTAGCCATGAGCCACGGTGACCGCTACTCTTTCCAAAGCATTCTTTCAATGCATGGCGAAATTCAGCATGGTTACCCAAGCCACACCCCTATGGAGGCAGGACGCTTGATGCTTTGCGATGCTGGAGCTGAAAGCATCGAGAACTACTGCTCTGACAACACTCGTGTCACACCGATTTCAGGCAAATTCACTCAACGTCAGCGAGACATCTACGGAGCTGTAGAAGCTGCACACGATTGGGTAATCGAAAACTCAAAGCCAGGCGTGAAGTGGCTCGACATGCACCTTGGTGCTGCAAGAATCATCACTGAGCACCTCAAAGCTATTGGTCTCATGAAAGGCAATACTGAAGATGCTGTTCGCGAAGGCGCACACGCTATGTTCTTCCCTCATGGCCTTGGCCACATGATGGGCATGGACGTTCACGACATGGAAGGCCTTGGACAGAACTATGTAGGTTTTGATGATGAAGTTCAGCCTTCTACACAGTTCGGTCTTAATTGCCTCCGCTGTGGTCGTCGCTTGCAGCCTGGATTCGTGATGACTGATGAGCCAGGCGTTTATTTCATTCCTCATCTCATCGATCTTTGGAGATCGGAGAAGAAGCACATGGACTTCATCAACTACGATGCTGTTGAGCCATTCAAAGACTTTGGCGGTGTTCGTCTTGAAGACGACATCATCATCACAGAAACTGGATGTGAGGTCATAGGAGATAAGATTATCCCATATCACATCGACGACGTAGAAGAATTCATCAAGAAGTAATCCAAAAATAACAGACGCAAGCAGATTCCTGAATTTGTTTGCAAAAAAGAAAAACAAAATATGAACAAATCATTTATCGCATCTCTTTTCCTTGCTCTTGGAACTACAGCAGCATTTGCTCAGGAAAAGCCTGTTTTCACAGTGATCAAGGAAAACCCAATCACCAGCATCAAGAACCAATCACGTTCAGGCACTTGCTGGAACTACTCTACCCTCTCATTCTTCGAGGCAGAAATTCTCAAGAAGTCTGGCAAGACATACGACCTTTGCGAAATGTATGTTTGCAACAAGAACTACATGGATCGTGCTGTGAATAAGGTTCGCATGCATGGTGATGCACAGTTCTCTCAAGGCGGTTCTGCTTATGATGTTCTTTATGTTTTGAAGAACTATGGTATTTGCCCAGAGGATGCCATGCCAGCACCAGGCACATTGTACGGTGACTCTCTCAACAACTTCAACGAGTTCTTCTCAGTAATGGAGCCATACGTTGATGCAGTAGCAAAGAGCACAGCAAAGACAATCACTCCAACATGGAAGAATGGTTTCCAAGGCATTCTTGATGCATACCTCGGCAAATGCCCAGAGTCATTCAAGTATCAAGGAAAGGAATACACTCCTAAGTCATTTGCAGCAAGCCTCGGTCTTGACTGGAACGACTATGTATCTATCACTTCATACACACACCACCCATTCTACGAGGAGTTCCCTGTAGAAGTTCAGGACAACTGG
Source organism: Bacteroidaceae bacterium (assembly GCA_045600665.1). Taxonomy (GTDB): domain Bacteria; phylum Bacteroidota; class Bacteroidia; order Bacteroidales; family Bacteroidaceae; genus Minthosoma. Next base: position 32,401 of record JAZRYI010000002.1, on the reverse strand, counting down.
CGTATGCCAGGCAGCTGGAACCTTCCAATTGATGAGATGGCTCGCATCATCGAGAACGCTGTTATGGAAGGCTACACTGTAGCTTGGGGCGGTGACGTGTCTGAGCAGGGTTTTACTCGCAATGGTCTCGCTATTCTCTATGATGTAGAGAATCCACAGGGCTTGGAAGGATCTGATATGGCAAAATGGCTTAAGCTTTCTGCTTCAGAGAAGCGTAGCAAGGTTGCAGAACTCGGCATCGGTGCTAAAGAGATGACTCCATCACAAGAGCAGCGCCAGAAGGAATTTGACAACTGGGAGCTTACTGACGACCACGGTATGCTTATCTATGGTCTTGCAAAGGATCAGAATGGACGCAAATACTATATGGTAAAGAACTCTTGGGGTGAGACTGGCGAGTACAAGGGTATTTGGTACATGTCAGAGAACTTTATCGTAGCAAAGTGCATGGATTACCTCGTAAACAAGAACGCAATTCCTAAGGATATTCGCAAGAAGCTTGGCATCTAATGACGCATTTTCTATCATACAAAAGATGCAGTTCCCCTTGAACTGCATCTTTTTTTTGTTTCAGTAAAAAAAAGTCGGCAAATCCTTTGTCACTTTAAGAAAATGTTGTACCTTTGCACTCGCTAAAGGGAAATAACCCCAAAGCAAGATAAACAAACAACTTGGTGTGTTAGTTCAGTAGGTTAGAATATCAGCCTGTCACGCTGGGGGTCACGGGTTCGAGTCCCGTACACACCGCAAAGACCAAACAAGTTTTCTGAGGTCTATAAACAAAACAATGAAGACAACTTGGTGTGTTAGTTCAGTAGGTTAGAATATCAGCCTGTCACGCTGGGGGTCACGGGTTCGAGTCCCGTACACACCGCAAGAAGAGTAACAAGAAATTGCTACTCTTTTTTTATTACCACATTGTTATACACCAATCCTTCAATTAAATGGAATATACCAAATGGGTTGCCTGCTGGGGCAACGCTACATCTATAACAGATCGCCGCGAAGCTGTATATGCCAAAAACATCACATTGCGCTACCCTATCCATGTGTGCTTCTCAGGCAGCAAGCTTCGATTTCGATTCTCAAATCTTACTGGTACAGAACCTGTTACTCTCAGTAAAGTGTTTGTTGCAAAAGCTGGCAAGGACTACAATCCTGTTGCCATCACCCACGGCAATAAAAAAAGCATCACCATAGAGCCTGGCAAAGAAGTAAATAGCGATGAAATAGCACTTAGCATCAGTGCTGGCGACACAATAGAAGTCAGCATATATCTTGCAGAATGCACACAGATGAATGCTGGCACACTTATCACAGGCCCTCTATCAAAAGGCAAGTACAGCTATGGTGACTTTGCAGATAATCAAGAACTTCCACTTGATCTAACTCGCAACACAAACTGGTTCTACTTTCTCAACACCATCGACATTCTCACGGAAGAGAAGAATCATGCGCTTGTATGCTACGGCGATTCCATCACAGCACAAAGCTGGCCTGATTACCTATCTCTACGCACATGGCAATCAGGACACCGCAATGTGTCCATCATACGCCGCGCAGTCAGTGGCACTCGCATCCTGCGCCAATATGATTGCATTACATATCAAGCCTACGGTCTCAAAGGTGCCACACGCTTCCCTATCGAGCTCAACGTATCTGGCGCAAGTGCCGTAATCATTCAGCACGGCATCAACGACATCATTCACCCAGTCGGAGTAGAGAGCAACCCATTCCGTCCATGGAGCGACATGCCCACATGCAATGATCTCATTCAAGGAACAGAGAAAATCTACATAGATCACGCACGCCGTCTCGGATTGAAGGTCTGGAGCGGGACACTTCTACCTATATATGGATGGCGTACATACAATGAGGAACGCGATGTGCTCCGCAACCAGTTCAACGAATGGCTTCGCACGTCTCCACTGTTCGACGGCTGCGTTGATTTCGACCAAGCTGTCCGCGATCAGCATCATCTCTCTGCTTTTGCACCAGGTTTCGACTCTGGTGACCATCTGCACCCAAGCGAGAAAGCTTATGAAGCAATGGCAGCTTGCGTGCCAGAGGAATTGTTTTAACAAGTGCATTCTGTAGTTATTTCCCTTTCACATACCACTCTGACAAGAGTAAACTTACTGCTCTGAAAGGAGCAAACTTACTGCTCTGAAAGGAGTAAACTTACCACTCTGAAAGGAGCAAACTTACCACTCGGTGACTGTGGTAACTACCGCCGTGCGACCTCCGTTGCTACCGCCTTGCCACTTCCATTTGTCGCAAGGCAGTAGCTGCGAAAGTAGCAAGGCTAAATAAAATACAAATCTTCAGGTCGTTGTCATTTCTTTCCCAACCCTTTCCATGATGTATTGGACTGATTGTCTCTCTTTTTTCATACTTTCTTTTGGTGGTTTGAAAATAAAGTTGTTACTTTGCATTTGGAATAAATATTTTTCGGTTATGAAAAGAATAGTTTTGATATTAATCATTGGCGGTCTTTCAGTTGCCTGTGCTGATGCCCAGAACTTGTATAAGACTGTGATGGAACGCGCTACGGATGTGATCAACAATCCTGCTTCGATGGCAGAAGATGTGAGCATTTGCCAGTTTAAGATTGCTGCGCTGAACTACATCATGGCGAAGATGAAGGAGATGGGTATGCAGAAGGATCCGTACTTCTATGATAGTCAGGCAGTGAATCTGGAATCATTCTTGGCAGACTATAAAGAAAATCTTGGCAAGGCAAAAGCTGTGTCTGCGGCGAAAGCTGCGGAGATAACTAAGGTATATAAGGAAGCAACGCTGAGCAATCCTCTGGTGAATGATGCTGACAAGGAGAAAGTGAATGCAAATGTGAATGCAGCATCAAAGACCCCGTTCTCGCTGGATACGAATTGGGAAAATGCTTACGATGAGGCTACGAGAAAGGCAAAAGCTGTGCTAAAATAGAACTGACAAAATGGGTAACGAAGGATACATTAAAATAGATTTTTCCAGTTTTCCTAACGATGAGCGCTTTGCACAAGTGCCTGGAAAGATTTTCATGGTGGACAATTTGGATTATGCTGAAGATGAGAAGTACAAGAATCAGCATCCAAAATATCCTGTGCAGGTGACGATGGCTATTTCATTTGTTTGTCTGAAAGGCAAGATAGGCATGAGCATAGGGCTTGAATCATACACACTGGGCAAGAATCAAGCAGTACTGATCATTCCTGGCACATTCTTCCAGATCAAGGAAGTTACTGATGATGCGAGGTGCATTTTCACAGCTATCTCGCCAGACTTTGTCAATTATGCTCAGGACATAAGGCTTGGCGTAGAGTTTGGAAGAATGCTGAGTGAGAATCCAATATACACAATGACAGACGATGAAATGACGGAGGCTCTCGGTGTATATAATCTCGTGAAAGCCAAGCTGAAGAAACCGAATTATCAGTTCAAGGAGGATGTTGCACGAAGCTATCTGACCATACTGAAATGCAACATGTTCCAGCAGTTTCTTGAACGAACAGACATTGAGAAATCAGACAAGCCTACGAACAGGCGCGAGGAGATTTTTTACAATTTCATTTCCATAGTGAGAGAGTATTACAAAGAGAACAGAAACCTTGGCTTTTACGCAGACAAGCTTTTCATGTCTCCCAAATATCTGTCCAGCGTGGTGCACGAAGTGAGCGGAAAGTATGCTACGGAATGGATAAACGAGTATGTGATACTGGAAGCCAAAGCTATGCTGCGCTCGCCAGGTGTGAATGTAAAGGATGTGACACACAATCTTAATTTTGCAAATCAGTCATTCTTTGCAAAATATTTCAAGCAACACACGGGATATACGCCAAGGCAGTACATGAATTTGTAATGTATATTTAAGAATTTTCAAACCTAATAATTAAATACCGATCAACATGAAAACTATCAAAATTAACCCTGCGGACAATGTTGCCGTAGCAATCGACGCACTGAAGGCAGGCGAGACAGTCGAAATTGAAGGCACAAGCATCACGCTGAACAATGATGTGCCTGCAGGACATAAGATTCTCTTGACTGATCTTGCTAAGGGGGAGAATGTGGTAAAGTATGGCTACCCTATCGGACACATTCTGGAAGACCACAAGAAGGGTGACTTCATCTGTCACGACAACATCAAGACAAACTTGGCAGGATTGCTTGATTATGAGTACAATCCAGTGTCAGAAAACGAACTTACAAATCCAGCATACGAAGAGTGGTTTACGAAGGAACAGCTCACATTCAAAGGCTATCGCCGCAAGAACGGTGAGGTTGGAATAAGAAACGAAGTGTGGATTGTGCCTACCGTAGGCTGTGTGAATGGCGTAGTGAATCAGCTTCGCGACAAGCTTATTGCGGAGAAAGGCGACAAGATTCGAATCGTGTCATATCCTCACAATTATGGCTGCTCACAGCTTTCTGAAGACCATAAGAACACACGAAAGGTGCTTCGCGACCTCGTGCTTCATCCAAATGCAGGCGCTGTGCTTGTGGTGGGACTTGGATGCGAGAACAATCAGCCAGATAAGTTTGAGGAACTCCTCGGAGACTACGACAAGGAGAGAATACGCTTCATGGTCACTCAGAAAGTGCAGGGCGACGAGATTGAAGAGGGAATGAAGATACTCAATGAGCTCTACGCTCTTGCAGAGAAGGACGAGCGCGTAGACATTCCACTCTCAGAACTCAGAGTAGGCTTGAAGTGTGGTGGATCTGATGGTTTCTCTGGCATTACAGCAAATCCATTGCTCGGAGTGTTCAGCGACTTCATCGTAAGTCAGGGCGGCACTACTGTGCTGACAGAGGTGCCAGAGATGTTTGGCGCAGAAACAATCCTGATGAATCGTTGCGAAACGACAGAACTCTTCAACGAAACAGTCACTCTCGTCAACGATTTCAAGCAATACTTCCTCTCGCATGGCGAGCCTGTAGGTGAGAATCCATCGCCAGGCAACAAGGCTGGCGGCATCTCAACGCTGGAAGAGAAGGCGCTTGGCTGCACTCAGAAGTGCGGCAAGAGTGCTGTGAAGGGTGTGCTCCCTTATGGTGAGCGCCTCTCGGTGAAGGGACTCAATCTCCTTTCTGCTCCAGGCAATGACCTCGTAGCTTCTACAGCTCTCGCATCATCGGGTTGCCACATCGTGCTCTTCACTACTGGACGAGGCACTCCATTCGGCACATTCGTACCAACTATGAAGGTTAGCACAAACAGCACACTCGCAGCAAACAAGTCAACATGGATAGACTTCAATGCCGGAACCATCGTGGAAGGTGAACCAATGGTGGAGGTGTTCAAGCGTTTCGCACAGAAAGTCATTGCAGTAGCTTCTGGCGAAGAGACTTGGAATGAAAAGAAGAATTATCAAGAAATAGCTATCTTCAAGACCGGAGTCACACTCTAACATTAGCAATGAAAGCATTAAGCCCACTCCTACTTTTCCTCATTCTCTATCTTGCCACAAGCATCATAGCGCAAGATTTCTACAAAGTACCTATAGCCGTGGCATTCCTCATCAGCTCAGCATATTCATTGCTGACGCTGAAAGGCACTGCAGAAGAAAGAATAAAGGTATTCGCAAAAGGAGCAGGAAACAGTACAATGGTCTTAATGCTTTCCATTTTCATTCTTGCTGGAGCATTCGCATCAACGGCAAAATCATTGGGCTCCGTTGATGCCACTGTGAATATGGCTCTGCATCTACTGCCTGAGCAGTTCATCCTGCCAGGTATATTTCTCGCCTCTTGCTTCATTTCATTAAGTATAGGCACTTCATGCGGTACAATCGCTGCACTTACTCCTGTTGCTGTTGGCATTGCTGATCACTCGGGGATAAGCATTCCGATGATGGTAGGACTTGTTGTGGGCGGAACGTATTTCGGCGATAATCTCTCATTCATCAGCGACACAACCATCATTGCAACTCAATCGCAAGGATGCAAAATGAGCGACAAATTCAAAGCCAATGTAAGGATAGCAGCGCCTGTAGCATTGCTGATGCTGATCATCTATTACGTCATAGGCTGTGACATAAACGAGCCTGCATCAATCGGCGAAGTCAACTATCTGCTTGTTTTGCCATACCTTGCTGTCATAGTAATGGCGTTATGTGGCCTAAATGTACTCATGGTATTAGCCATTGGCATTCTCCTTACAGGCATCATCGGCATATCCTATGGCACATTCGACGTGTTCGGTTGGTTTTCGGCAATGAATGACGGAATGATGGGAATGAGTGAGCTCATTATTGTCACAATACTTGCTGGCGGTATGCTTGAAGCAATTCGTTACAATGGCGGCATAGACCTGATCATCAAGTCCATAACAAGGAACATCAACAGCAAGCGTGGCGCAGAATTCAGCATCGCAGCTCTTGCAAGCCTCGTGAATGTATGCACAGCGAACAATACCGTAGCTATAATAACAACAGGAACAATAGCCAAAGACATTGCTACAAGGTTCCACATCGACCCACGCAAATCAGCATCTATTCTCGACACAGCCTCATGCTTCACGCAAGGCCTTTTGCCTTATGGTGCCCAGATGCTAATTGCGGCAGGCTTGGCAAATATAAATCCTATAGAAATCTTGCCAAACCTCTTCTACCCTATCCTCCTTGGCATAGCCTTGGTTGCTTCTATCGCATTGCGCTATCCGAAGCAGTTCTCCTAAATAACCTGCTTCACTTCGTCCACGCCTTTAATGTGGTTCAACTCGTACAAAACAGACACGAGTTCACGAACAGAGTGCGTGAAGAAGGTGATGGTGCAATCAACGATGTCGTCTTTTGTTACGGTGTTAAGAGAGTCTATGGAAAGATGTAACTTGTTCGTGATGTTATCAATGAGATCAACAAGAAGATGGTAGCGGTCGATGGCACGGATAGCTACGGTGACAGGATAATGCACATCTGAGTTCTCAAGAAACTCAACATCTACAATAGAATCTCCATGCTTGCTGGCAAGGCGTATCACTTCTGGACATGATCGGCGATGAATCACGATGCGACCATCGTCCAGCTTGTAGCCAATAGTTTCACCGCCAGGTATAGGCTGGCAGATATGACAGCGGCAATGAGGGCCATCGTTCGTGTCGAGCAAAGTGCGAAGAGCACGCTTTGCCTTATAAGAACAACAATGATCAAGCCAGGACTCCTTTGGAGAACTTGAAGGATCTGTTCCGATTTCCACGCAGTCGCCACGATGCAATTCCGTTTTCACTGATGAAAGACGCCCATTGATGCGAGCAAATTTGGCATGCATGCCAATGTCTGTGTGAAGTTCAAAGGCAAAATCAATAGCAGTAGATCCCTTAGGCAAGATGATGCCGCGGCCTTGAGGCGTGAACACCATCACATCGTCGTAGTAGAGTGTAGTCGCTACTTTCTCAATGAATGACGATTCGTGAGATTCCTCAGCAATATCTTTGAGCACAAGCTTGAATTTCTCTATCCACTCGCCCACTTTGCTGTGGTCAAGCCCTGCCATGCATCCAATCTTGCTGCTTTCCACCATCCTGTGCGAACAAATCTGCACATCCTCCCAGATGCCTTCGTCAGAGAGAAGCATGACATTGAGCGACTGATAGCTATTTTCCTTTGCGCAATCAATCTGATTGTTAAAGCTCTGTGGCTTTTCCTTGTATTGGTTTGTGAGGATAGAATAGATTTTCAGACAAACATCTTTCTCCAAAAGATTATATGAACTTCCATCGAATGTGATGCGTATGTAATACTTATTTGCAATATGCTTGAAATCACGGTTCTGGGTTTTCATCTTGCGCCAGATGCTATATGGCTTGCGGTAATAAATCTTCACAACAGCATCTATTCCATGGCGTTTGCATAGATTATGAAGGTCTGTTGTGAAACGAAGCAAACGCGCGTCATTCTGCACCATCTCATCGGCAAGGGAACGGCTGAGGTCACTAAACTCAAATGGGCAACGATAGCGGAAGGAAAGGTTTTCCAAGTCGGTCTTCACGTCATAGAGTCCAAGGCGATTGGCAAGAGGAGCATAGAAATAGTCTGTCTCGCCAGCAATCTCCATCTGCTTGTCAGGACGCATGCTGTCAAGTGTGCGCATGTTGTGCAAACGGTCAGCAATCTTCACCATCAATGCACGAATGTCGTAATGCACAGAATCAAGCAGTTGCTGATAATTATCAACTTGCTTGCTTGTGTTGTACAGCTTCTTTTTCTTTTTAGTGACAACGTCAACAAGGAATGCAACATCAGCCCCAAACATGTCACTGATTTCTTCCACCGAGGTAGGTGTATCCTCAACTACGTCGTGCAGAAATGCTGCGCATACAGAATTAGCATCAAGCTTCAGTTCTACTGCGCATATTCGTGCAACCGCTATCGGGTGGATTATGTATGGTTCGCCAGACTTGCGCCTCTGCAACTTATGAGCCTCACGAGCAAAGCGGTAAGCACGCTGCAAGCGGTCCATTTCTTCGTCAGAGACTCTGTTTCTCATCACCTCAAAAACCTGTGATGCAGATTCCGCTATCTGCATGTCATAATTGTTGTCCATTGCCGATTAAAGTTTTGATACGTGAATTTTAACTAAAGATATTTTAATGCAAAATTAAGTATTTTTTATTATCGTAATGTGTTTTGAACAGAAAAAATGCTCTGTGCGACCGATTTTTATTCAAGCAATGAGTCATTTAGCAAAAAAACGCTAATAAAAAGAAAATATTGAACAAGACTGCAATATTAAAAATTGTCCTTTTGGTAAAGAAAGACTATCTGTTTGTATATTATTTTCGACATTATTTGCAAAAAGTCACTTTCAATACATAATAATTTATTAACTTTGCATATTATTTATTTTTTATATGCAAAAGTTCGTACACATAATTAATATAATATTGGCATTATTCGTTCTCTGTCCAATAGCAGCGAAAGCTGATGGAGGTCAATTCGTTGTGGTGCTTGATGCTGGGCACGGCGGTAAAGATCCTGGCGCAATTGGCTCTTCATCGCAAAACAGAGAGAAAGATATCAACCTTGGCATCACGCTCGAAGTGGGACGACTGCTGAAAGCAAATTGTCCAGATGTTAAACTCATATACACTCGCAGCACAGACACATTCGTAGAATTAGGCAGAAGAGCCGAGATAGCCAACAAGGCAAAGGCAGATCTCTTCATCAGCGTGCACACCAATGCGTTGCCCAAGAATGCAAAGAAAGCAATGGGCGTACAGTCATACACTCTTACCCTGAGCTCTGCAGCAACAAATCTCGAAGTGGAAAAGAGGGAGAACAGCGTGATCCAATATGAGCAAAACGGCAATAGCAAATACTCGTACAACAATCCAAAATCAAGCGAAAGCGACATTATGTTTGAGCTCATGCAAGACCGCGACATGCAGGAAAGCGTGACCTTTGCAAAAGTTGTACAAAAAGAAATGGTGAACACTGGAGGCAGAAGAGACATGGGGGTGCTTCAAGCTAACCTTGCCGTGCTTCGACTCACATACATGCCGAGCGTACTGCTCGAGGTTGGTTACATATCAACGCCTGCCGAGGAGCAATTCCTCCTGTCTTCAAGCGGACAAGCAACTATGGCACAAAGCATTTACAATGCAATTGTGAAATACAAAGCTCAAAAAACAGGCAAGCAATCAAAACTTGCCGACCCGGTTGCAGCTCCTCAAGAGCAACCAGCCGTAGAAGAGCCAACACAGGCAGCAAGCGCTTCTAAGCAAGAAACAGCAAGCACTAGAAAACAACAATCAACAACGTCTGCAGCAAAGAAAGGTCCAGTGTACAAAGTGCAGATACTTGCAGGCAACGTGAAGCTTTCCCCTAACGACAGACAATTCAAAGGCCTGAAGTGTGAAATGCACAAGTATGGCAAACGCTATATTTACACTTATGGTTCAGCTTCTACAATGCAAGAAGCTAAGAAGATCAGAAAGAGTATCCTCGACAAGTTTCCAGAGGCTTATATTGTAACATTTTGATTTTAGGATAAAACACGTATAAAACCACAAGAATTATGAAAATATCAAAGGAAATAAAGATTGGAACCACAGCAATACTTTCAGTTGCGATAATATATGCAGGCATCATTTTCTTGAAAGGGCTGAAACTGTTCAGCAATGAAGTATCATACTTTGTTGAAATGACAGACGTGCAAGGCATGCCAGTGGCTTCAGAAGTGCTTGCAAATGGCTTGAAGGTGGGAAGCGTGAAAGCTATCACATACGACCAGAATGCACAGAAAATACTTGTAGAGATAAATGTCAACCCAGATTTCTTCATTCCGCAAGGCACCACAGCCTACCTCACCAAAGAGATGCTCGGTGCAGCAAAGATGAATCTCAGACTTGGTCCTGACCCTTCAAACAATATGAAACCTGGCGACACATTCAAAGGAGAGTCTGGTCTTGACCTCATGTCGGCTGCAGGAAATATGATGCCACAAGTTGAAGCTCTTCTGCCTAAGATGGATTCTATCCTCACTGCGCTCAACGCACTTGCCAACGATCCATCCCTCGCCTCTTCTCTTCATAATCTCGAATATGTGACAGAGGATCTCAAAACAACGACAAAAAGCGTGAACGCTCTCCTTGGCAAGGATGTACCGGTCCTATTGGCTAAGGCTGAAAAGATTGGCAGCAATCTTGAAGCAACTACAAGCAACCTCAACAACATAGACATGGCAGGCATAGCAAGCAAGGCAGACAAGACACTTGCAAATGTACAAGACATGACTTTCAAGTTCAATACTGCCATGAACAGCAAAGATAATACGCTCGGCATGCTGATGAATGACAACTCTATCATGTTGCATCTTGATTCCACACTGCAAAACTCATCTCTCCTACTCGAAGACATGAGAAATCATCCTAAGAGATACGTACATTTCTCTGTTTTTGGAAAGAAAGACAAGTAAAAAAAGACACATTCAAAGCATCTTGCAACACAATAGAGAATATTATCTATTTGGATTCAATTCAAACAAGAGCGCAGTTTTCATCACGCTTTCAAGTCAACCTACAAATCAGATAAGAAACAACAAATTACAAATGCGCATATAGGCAATATCATGTCAGATGTGTGTATGACAAGCTTTTCATAACTTGCTTATTTTCATCTGACACATTAAAAACAACACCAAACAACAGCAATTTTACTTATAATTCGTAAATGGCTGAAAAGAAAAGCATTTGTAAAGAGTTTGTAAAACGCCAAACTTAAACCATTTGGATAATTCAAAAAAAATTAAGAACTTTGCAGTCGAAATCAAAAATTGCTAAAACCTTTATATAGTAGAAAAAGCATCAATAATGGAACAAACTCAGAACATACAGCAAATGTGGGATAAGTGTCTTGACATTATTAAAGACAACATCACTCCCCAGCAATTTGCTATGTCGTTTGCCTTTGTCAAACTGCACAAGTTTGAGAACGGCAAGCTTGTTCTTGATGTTCCAAGCGAATTCATCAAGGAGTTTCTTGAAGAGCATTTCCTTCCATTGATGAAATCTACTTTTACACGCGTATTTGGCAACAATATAACATTGTATTACAATGTGCTTGAGGACATGACAAATAATATTTCTGTTCATGTCCCATCCGACAACAACCCACGCCTGCTTAATGGCGAACAAAGGCTCGATGCTCGCAAGACGCCAGATTTAGTGACAGCCCCGCAGGTGCAGGATCTAGACTCGCAGCTCCGCCCTTCATACAATTTCGACAACTTCATTGAAGGAGAAAGCAACCGCCTCGCACGCAGCGTAGGCGAAGCCATAGCCAAGCATCCTGCCAAGACATTCAATCCTTTCTTCGTATTTGGACATTCGGGCGTAGGAAAGACTCACTTAGTCAACGCTATAGGTCTTCGCATCAAAGAGCTGCATCCAGAGATGAGAGTGCTTTACATTTCAGCACACCTCTTCACTGTACAATACACTGATGCGGTGCGCCAAAACAAAGTAAATGACTTCATCCGATTCTACCAGACAATCGACACGCTCATCATCGATGACATACAGGAATTGTCAGGCAAGACTCAGACGCAGAATACTTTCTTCCACATCTTCAACCACTTGCAGATAAACGGCAAGCAGATCATCCTCACAGCTGACCGTCCGCCAATGGCAATACAAGGACTAGAGGATCGTCTTCTCACTCGTTTCAAGTGGGGACTCCAAGCAGAAATCGAGAAGCCAACCCAATCACTCCGCTTCAACATTCTCAATGCAAAGATTAATAAGGAGGGACTCCAGATACCTTCTCAGATCATCAAATACATTTCAGAGAACATTGATGAAAGCGTGCGCGACCTTGAGGGCATTATCAATTCCCTTATGGCACACTCGATATGCTACAACTGCGACATCAATATGCAGCTTGTGCAAAAAGTTATGCCAGGATTCGTAGACATCAGTGAACATAGCATCACCATCGACGATGTGAAGCAATCTGTGTGTGAACATCTCAAGCTAAGCATGAATGTGCTCGATTCACGTTCTCGCAAGCAAGAAATAGCATATGCACGTCAACTTGCTATGTATATCTCTGCTGAGCTTACCAACAAGTCGAACATACAAATAGGACTCAACATCGGCAAACGCAATCATGCCACTGTTATACATGCATGCAAGCAGATCAAGGATTTGCTGGATACCGACGATAGGGTTCGCCAAGATGTCGAGGCCATTAAAGAAATTGCAAAGACATTAAACAAAGACTAACCAATCCTAAGATAATTTTACCTTACATAGAAAGGAGAGTGCTCGATGATGAGTACTCTCCTTTTGTATCATAACTCTACGTTAGCTAACTTACTCAGTTTCTGCCAAAGCACGAGTTTTATTTCAAGAATCCTTGCGCTTTCAAAGCACAAATCATTCCATCCGACATTGCTTCATTGTCCTTCTTGGTGTAGCGGCAATCAGTGAACACCTGTGCAAGATTCTGTTTGTTGTTTACTTCAACGAACTTCTGATTCTCTTCCAACATTTCCTTGAACACGTATATCAAGTCAATCTGATCAGCAGTGTAGTCGTTATATTTCTCCTGATGTATGAAAGCCTGGAATGGGAGACGATCCTGCTGTTCAGGGTTTTCATCAGGCCATCCAACGGTAATCGTTGCCACAGGGAACGTAAGCTTTGGCAGATTGAGCGTCTCAATAATGCCCATAGGGTTATACACCGTAGTGCCAAGATAGCAGGTACCAAGACCCTTAGCTTCTGCCAGCGTGCAGAAATTCTGAGTGAACAAGAGAGTATCACTTGCTGCGTTGATGAAAGAAAGGAAATTGTCATATCCAGGTACAGCATCCCTCTGCTCGCACCACTTCGTGAAACGATTAAAGTCAGCGCAGAAAGTCAGCACAACCGGAGCATTTTTCACCATTGGCTGATTGAAATGCAGAGGCGAAAGCTTCTCTTTCATATCAGCAGAGCGAGTCACCACAACGCTGTATAGCTGCATGTTTCCCATAGTGGCAGCTCTTGAGGCTTGAAACAAAAGTGAATCGATAAGTTCTGCGGAAACATCATCCGACTTGTATTTGCGAATTGTTCTTCTATTGATAATTGATTCCATAATTAATAATTTTCAGCCTTTTTATTGGCCTTTTGGTTATTTAAGCACAAAGATAACAATTTCTTTTCTCAATTATTTTGTAATGTCAAAAAACTCTCTTATTTTTGCAAATAGTTAACATTTTTTCGGAAATAAAACAACTATATGCCATCTATCCAATCATTACCCAATATCATCATCAACACATTGCAGTCCTTTGGCATTGAAAAGCTGGAGAAAGTGCTTTGTAATGCAAATTTAGATGCAAGCAATTGTACTGAAAAAGATGAGCTGCTGACTCTTCTTGGAGAAACGATATACTCCTACCGACCTTCTTTCGAAATCACCGAGACACGTCCAAAGAGCCTAGACTGTGATGTGGTCAGATTCCAGAACAACAAAGAGAAGTGGGTGGCATTCGTAGGTCTCTTGGATGGATATCCATACGAAATCTTCACAGGCGTACTTGACGACGAAGATGGCATCGCTCTGCCAAAAACGGTTACAAAGGGATACATAATCAAGAATGTGGAACAAGATGGCACTAAGCACTATGATTTCCAATTCACCAACAGGAGAGGCTACAAAACCACAATAGAAGGACTTTCGGAGAAATTTAACAAGGAATACTGGAATTACGCAAAACTCATATCAGGCGTGCTACGCTATCGAATGCCTATTGGCAACGTGATAAAGCTCGTCAGCTCATTACAGCTCGACAACGAGAACATCAATACATGGAAAGTGGGTGTGGAACGAGCACTGAAGAAATACATAGCCAACGGCGACCCTGACGAAAACATGGAAATTAACTTGGCAGATGAATAAAGTTATAATCAAAGGACTTAGGCTGTATGCGTTCCATGGCGTAATGGAGCAAGAGCAGAAAGTGGGTGCATACTTCACTATTGATTCAGAGATCGAGACAGACTTCTCCAAAGCAATGCTCACCGATGAACTTGAAGGCACAATCAGCTATGCTAATGTATTCAACGTCATAAAGCATGAGATGAGCATTCCTTCCAAACTCATAGAGCATGTAGCTGGCAGAATTGCAAGAAGTCTGCTCCAACAGTTTCCTCAAGCTAATTCCGTATGGCTACGCATCCTCAAAGAAAACCCTCCAATGGGTGCAGAATGTGATGGTGCAGGAATTGAGATACAAATATATAGATAACCAACCAATTACTAAAACAAAAACTAATAATTATAATCAAAACTTATGAGTGCATTACACAAAAACAAAATGACAAATTACCGCTGGGTGATTTGCGCGATGCTCTTCCTTGCTACCACGGTCAACTACATGGACCGTCAGGTGCTCTCACTCACATGGAAAGATTTCATCGCAGTTGACTTCCACTGGAATGACAACGACTATGGAAACATCACTTCCATCTTCTCTATCTTCTATGCCGTCATCAGCCTCTTTGCTGGCAAGTTCATCGACTGGATGGGTACAAAGAAAGGCTACATCTGGGCAATTGTGGTATGGTCTATCGGCGCTTGTCTCCACGCAGGCTGTGGATGGGTGACAATGCAGATTCAAGGCATCGGATCCATTGAAGAGCTTCGTGCCATCAAGGCAGGCACAGACCTCGCGCTTGCAGTCAGCACACTCAGTGTGTGGCTCTTCCTCGCTTGCCGTATGGTGCTCGCAATGGGTGAGTCTGGCAACTTCCCTGCAGCCATCAAGGTAACAGCAGAATACTTCCCTAAGAAAGACCGCGCCCTTGCCACATCAGTATTCAACGCAGGAGCATCTGTAGGCGCACTCGCAGCACCACTCACAATCCCTGTGCTTGCAGAACACCTTGGCTGGGAAATGGCATTCATCATCATCGGTGCCATCGGCTTCATCTGGGCAGGCCTCTGGATGTTTATGTACACATCACCTTCAAAAAGCAAGTTCGTAAACCAGGCAGAGCTCGTGTATATCGAATCTGACAAGGATGACCTTGCACAAGTCAAGAAAGAAGCCGAAGTTGAAGATGATGAAATCAAGCTTTCATTCTTCGACTGTTTCAAATACCGTCAGACATGGGCATTCATCGTTGGCAAATTCATGACCGACGGCGTATGGTGGTTTTTCCTCTTCTGGGCTCCAGCATACTTCTCCGAGCTGGGTCATCCATCATCATCAAGCATGGGACAAGCGCTCATCTTCGTCCTCTATCTCATCGTAACTGTGCTTTCCATGTATGGTGGCTACCTTCCAAAGCTCTTCGTTGAGAAGCAAGGTATGAACCCATACGCAGGACGCATGAAAGCCATGCTCATATTTGCCTTTCTTCCTATCGCAGCCATGTTCGCACAGCCACTTGCAGGTATCAGTCCATGGTGGCCATGCGTCATCATCGGTCTTGCAGGAGCAGGCCATCAGGCTTGGAGCGCAAATCTCTACTCTACCATCGGTGACATGTTCCCTAAGTCAGCCATTGCCACAATCACAGGCATTGGCACAATGTTCGGCGGTCTCTGTTCATTCGCAATCAACAAAGGTTCGGGTATGCTCTTCACCTACGCAGAGACACAGGGCGATGCTTTCAGTTTCTTTGGAGCGGCAGGCAAACCTGCAGGCTATATGATTGTGTTCTGCTACTGTGCCGTTGCCTACCTCATCGCATGGTGCATTATGAAGACTCTTGTACCTAAGTATAAGCCAATCACAAAGTAACGAAAACGTATATTCCTAATATCATGCAAAAGGGCAAGAGTCACACTGATTCCTGCCCTTTTTCTTTGATCTATTTCTGTCATATTTTTTGTCAAGAGTAGAGAGTAGAAAAAAGTGGGCGTGGCAATAATAAATTAGGAGATATTTCGTTATTATAGTTATTATGAGGAAATTTATTTACACATTATTAATAATATTAGGGGTTGCCTTAAACTGCGATGCACAAAGCGTGGTGGTGAAAGGCAAGGTGGTGGATGACCAGAAATCAGCACTTGAACTGGCACAAGTGAGGGTGGAAGGAACAGCATCAGGAACTGTGTGCAATCTGAAGGGAGAATATAGACTTGTGTGCGAGAGCACAGATTCTGTGGTATTGGTATATTCGATGATTGGGTATCAGACGAGAAAGAGAGTGCTGAAGAACCCGACGGATTCTGTGACGGTGAATGTGATGTTGCCAAGCATGGGTATTGAACTTGGTGAAGTGCAGGTGAACGAGATAAGGCGGCAGACAAGCACGATGACGGATGTTAACATGGCAGACATGAAGCACATGGGAAATGCGAGCGGAGGTGGAGTGGAAAGGCTGATTACGAGTCAGGCAGGTGTGAGCACTCATAATGAACTGAGTTCGCAATATAATGTGAGAGGCGGATCATTTGATGAGAACTCTGTGTATATCAATGGCATTGAGGTGTATAGGCCTTTGTTGATCAGGAGTGGTCAGCAGGAAGGATTAAGTATCATCAATCCTGACATGGTGGAGAGCATTGGATTCTCTGCTGGAGGTTTTGAGTCGAGATATGGCGAGAAGATGTCGAGCGTGTTGGATATTAAGTACAAGAAGGTGAAGGGATTCGAGGGAAGCATGAGCGCAAGCATGCTGGGAGCAAGCGCTTATATCGGATATGGAACGGAGAAATTCTCAATGACTAATGCTGTGAGATACAAGACGATGAAGAACTTGCTTGGCACGCTGGAGACAAAGGGTGAATACGATCCAAGGGATTTTGACTATCAGACATACTGGAGCTGGACACCAAACAAGAGATGGCAAGTGGATCTGATGGGCGTAGTGAGCACTAACGACTACAGTTTTACGCCAAGCGAGAGAACAACGAAATTTGGTACTGCAGAAGATGTGAAGGAATTCAAAGTGTATTTTGATGGAAGCGAGGAGGATAAGTTCCACACATACTTTGGGGCTTTCTCAGCAACGCACAATTTCAACCAGAATAACTCGCTCACGTTCAATCTATCAGCATTCAAGACAACGGAAAGGGAGACTTACGACATCAATGGCGAGTATTGGCTGAACAATGAAAGGGACAACCAGAGCCTTGGCATTGGCACATACCATGAGCATGCGAGAAATAGACTGAATGCCAGTGTAGTGAATGTGGGTGTAGCAGGCATGAGCAGATTCACTGCTCATACGCTGAGATATGGAGCCTTAATGAAGATGGAGAAGGTGAACGAAAGAATGAGGGAGTGGGAGATGAGAGATTCTGCCGGCTATTCCTTGCCTCACACAGCAGACAGACTCGACTTGATTTACAATATGGCCTCGGTGAATGAGGAAAAATCGAAGCACTTTGAAATGTACGCTCAAGACACATACAGAATGGAGTTTGAGGAAGGAGAGATGGTGCTGAACTATGGCGCACGACTGACTCATTGGAACTGGAACAAAGAGACTTTGTTCTCTCCTCGAGCCACCGTGGCTTTCACCCCAAAGAATCATGACAATGTCACTTACCGCTTCAGTACTGGTGTGTACTACCAAACGCCATTCTACAAGGAGATGAGAGACACGCTAACTGTGGGTGGTAACACTAATGCATATTTGAACACAGACATCAAGTCACAGAGGTCTGTGCATTTTCTAGTGGGAATGGAGTATAAGTTCAGGCTTGAGCAACGTCCATTCAAGTTCACGGCAGAGGCATACTACAAGGCATTGGCAAACCTGGTACCATACAATGTGGACAACGTAAGAGTGGTTTATTATGGCGGCAACATATCGAAAGGTTATGCTGCCGGCATTGACCTAAAGTTGTATGGCGAGTTCGTGCCAGGCACGGATTCGTGGGTAAGCGTTGGATTAATGAAGACAGAAGAGAAGATAAACGGCGGGAAATTCGTGCCCCGCCCTACTGACCAGTTGTTGAATTGCGCAGTGTTCTTCAGTGACTATTTTCCAAATACAGACAGATGGAAAGCTACGGTGCAAGGTCACTATGCAGCAGGCTTACCATTCGGCCCTCCGCATTCAGGACGCGAGAAACAAGTGTTCAGGATGTCGAGCTACAGACGAGTTGACCTCGGTATCAGCTACCGATTGATCAACAATGAAGACAGGCACATATACAACGGTGCAGGCAAGTCATTCCGCAACATTTGGCTGGGAATTGATGCTTTCAACATACTCGGAATATCCAATGTAAACTCTTATTATTGGGTGACAGACATTACAAACAATCAGTTTGCAGTGCCAAATTATCTTACAGGCAGACAAATAAATGCTCGTTTATTGTTTGAATTTTAGGAAATAATAGTAACTTTGCATTTCGATAGCTGTTTTGTGTATGCACAGCATCATGCACAAAAGATAAAATACACATTAATTAAAAAAATATGGCAGGATATTTAGTAGAAGACCAAAGGAAGGTCACAACTCATAGACTCATACAGATGAAGCAGGAAGGTAAGAAGATAGCCATGCTGACTTCATACGACTATACCACAGCTTCGATTACAGACGAAGCTGGCGTGGATGTAATTCTCGTAGGCGATTCAGCCAGCAACGTGATGGCTGGCAATTGGACAACGCTCCCAATCACTCTCGACCAGATGATATATCATGCAAAGTCAGTGGTGAGAGGTGTGAAGCGCGCGCTCGTCATCTGTGACATGCCTTTCGGCACGTACCAGGTGAACGAGACAGAAGCCGTGAGCAACGCAATCCGTATCATGAAGGAAACGCACTGCGATGCACTGAAGCTGGAAGGTGGCGTGGAGATACTTCCTGCCGTGAAGAAGATTCTGGATGCAGGAATTCCAATCTGCGGTCACCTTGGCTTGACTCCACAAGCTATCAACAAGTTTGGCACATACACTGTTCGGGCAAAGGAGGAAGCTGAAGCAAATAAGCTGATCAGCGATGCTCATGCCTTGGAAGAAGCAGGATGCTTCGCCATCGTGCTTGAGAAAATTCCAGCCAAACTTGCTACTCGAGTGGCAAGCGAAGTCAATATTCCTATCATCGGCATCGGTGCAGGCAACGGATGCGATGGTCAAGTACTTGTGATCGCCGATATGCTTGGCATGACAAAGGGATTCTCACCTAAGTTCCTGCGTAGATACGCAGATCTTCACAATATCATGACCGATGCAATCGGACACTATGTTGAGGACGTGAAGAATTGCGACTTCCCTAACGAGACAGAGCAGTATTAATAAACACGTCACTGATGGATTCAAGAACGATTCTACAGGTAAAGCAAAAATATGGAATAGTGGGCAACTCGGAAGGGCTGAACCACGCTCTCGACATTGCCATACAGGTGGCACCAACAGAATTGTCGGTGCTCATCATGGGTGAGAGCGGCGTTGGCAAAGAGGTTCTGCCAAGAGTGATTCACGACAACTCATCGCGCAAGCACTTCAAGTATTTTGCCATAAACTGCGGCTCGCTGCCCGAAGGAACAATCGATTCGGAATTGTTTGGTCACAAGAAAGGATCTTTTACTGGAGCCCTCGAGGATCGTGAGGGATACTTCAGTGTGGCAAACAACGGAACGCTTTTCCTAGACGAAGTTGGGGAGCTGCCTCTTGCCACTCAGGCAAGGCTGCTACGTGTGCTTGAGACAGGAGAGTATATCCGTGTTGGTGAAAGCGATGTGAGGAAAACGAACGTGAGAATCGTTGCTGCCACGAATGTGAACATGCAGAAGGCGATAAAGGAAGGAAAATTCAGAGAAGACCTTTACTACCGTCTAAACACCATTCCAATCTCTATGCCTCCATTGCGAGAGCGCGGCATGGATATAGAGCTATTGTTCCGGAAGTTCGCATACGACATGGCAGAGAAGTACCGCATTGATCCTGTGGTGCTGACGGACGATGCAAAAGAGCTGCTGCAGAAATACAAATGGCCTGGCAATATACGACAACTGCGCAACATCACCGAGCAGATCAGCATTATAAGCAGAGAACGGCAGATTAACGCTGACATACTGAAGCAATATGGAGTGACCGACGACACAATGGGCGAGGCAGGACTTGTGCTGCATAGCAATAGCCATCGCGACAAGCAAGGAGCTGCCGATGCGCATTCATACGATGCTGAACGCGATATGCTATTCGGGCTTCTGGCAAAGATAGGCAACGAAGTGAAAGAACTGAAGGAGTACATACATGGCAACTTGGGCAGCATGCCTCATTCTGCATCCGACAGCTACACAATCATAAACGACGATACTTACCCAATGCATCAACAGCCTATGCAGTATCAGGGCGGCATGATTCACAATCCTCAGCACACTATCATCAACCCTGCAAGCTATGCAGACAATGGCATTCAAACCATCGATGCCGAAGAGGTGGATGACACTCCGATGTCCAACAAGGAGCTGATGAAACGAAACATCATCGAAGCTTTGAAGCGCAACAATGGCAACCGCAAGAAGTCGGCAGCTGAACTCGGCATTGCAGACAGAACTCTCTACCGCAAGATAAAAGAATACGGTCTTGACATTTAGCAAACGACAGTAATGAAAATCAAAAGTATAAAAATCTTATACCTGCTATTCCCTTTGATAGCATTGACAGCATGCTCCATCAGCTTTCAGTTCAATGGAACCAGCATCAATTACGACAAAGTGAAGACTGTGAGCCTGGACAAGTTCCCTATCCGCTCCAACTATGTATGGAGTCCAATGGAAGCGATGTTCTACAACACATTCAGCGATGCCTTTGCCAAAAAGACGAAGCTGAAAGTGCTGAAGAGAAATGGCGACCTTCAATTCGACGGAGAAATAACAGAATACAGCCAGACGAACAAAAGCGTGGCTGCTGATGGCTACTCTGCGCAGACGCAGTTGAAGATGACAGTAAATGTGCGATACGTAAATCAAACTGATCACACCCAAGACTTTGAGAAATCATTCAGCTCTACTGCCACTTATGACTCCTCTCAGCAGCTTGCAAATGTGCAGGAACAGCTTGTGCAGGAAATGATTGATGACATTGTTGACCAGATATTTAATGAATCTGTAGCAAGCTGGTAAAAGTTATGATAGACTTAAAAGAATACATAAGCGACAGAAGCAGGCTCTCTGATAGCACGCTGCAGGAACTGAAGGAACTGGTGAATAAATACCCATTCTTTCAAGTGGCTCGATTATTATATATTGCCAATCTTTATCAGCAGCATTCTCCGGAATTTGGCAAAGAGCTGCGCAAGGCAAGCGTGTTCGTGCCAGACAGATCTGCATTGTTTGCTATCACAGAGAGCGCCAACTATGAGCTGCCTGTTTCTCCATCACAATCAGCATTGTCGATAGAGACAGAGAACGATGGCAACCGCACTATCTCTCTCATAAATTCGTTCCTATCTGATAAAACACTATCAAACAGCAACGAAAGCGAAAGAAGCATGCCTACCATTGCAGACCTCACCACAGACTATGCCTCATTCCTCGTGCAACAGAGTGATGATGATCCTGTACAAAAAATAGAAAGTGAGCCAGCAGTGAAGAAGAAGGGCGCACCTCGCTTGAAGGGAGGTGATCTGATAGACAGTTTCATTGAAGCAACTAAGGGCAAGCAGCGATTTGACATACCTGATAATGACACAGAAGAGTTCGTGTCGCCAGAGATTTCGGTGGAAGATGAAGAGATTTACACGGAAAGTATGGTAAATATATACATAAAACAAGGAAGATATCAGCAAGCATTAGAAATATTACGCAAAATTTGCTTGAATAATCCAAAAAAAAGTACTAACTTTGCAGCGCAAATTAAATTGCTTGAAATAATCATAAAAGAAAACAAATAAAAATCATATTAAAATGTACCAATTAATAATCATTCTTGTGATTCTCGCATCAATTCTCATGTGTGGAATCGTACTTATCCAGGAGTCAAAGGGCGGTGGTCTTGCATCGGCATTCTCGGCTCAGAACTCAATGCTCGGTGTTAGAAAGACAACAGATTTCCTTGAGAAGGCAACTTGGGGCCTTGCTGCAACAATGGTTGTGCTCAGCGTCCTTTCAGCAGCATTCGTAACTAAGGTTTCAGTCGAGGAAGCTCCAATCAATATCTCTGCTCCTGCTCAGCAAACTGATGCAGAGAACGTTCCTTCTTTCCCTGCAGCACCAAGCAGCGAAGCTCCTGCTAAGTAAATTTCAGAAGATAAAACATCTGAAAAAAAGGCTTAAGGTTGTACGATTATTCGTGCAACCTTTTTCTTTGTGCTTACAGGTTGCATTGCAAAAACTTAATTTTTCGAACTGTGCGTTTGGAACTCAAACTGACTTGTCCAGGATGAATTTATCGAAGCACTCATCACTCATCACAAGCGTCACTTAAATGCAAGAAGATTAGAGTGTTAGATGTGTGACGAGTGCTTTTTGACTCAATCACCACTCATCACATCGATAATGCACAGAATTTCAATAGACTAACATACATCTGTGACGAGTGACGAGTGCTTTGATATTCTTCATCCTTCAACCCATTCATGAAATATGCTTTCACAGGATACAGTTATTCGATTCCTGTGAATACCGTTATTCGAGCCGTGCGATTAAGATTAGTCATACCGTGTGAATAAGAGTATTCTCACAGCGTGAATAAATAGGTTGTTGTCAATGTATTTTCAAAATTTTTCTAAAAATTAACTTAAAAGGGAAAAAAACAAATTATTTATTACTTGAATTCGGAAAAAACTTACTACCTTTGCACTATGATTTCATTGGCAAGACATATAGAACTACTTTTGCTGGAGCACGATTGTGTTATTGTTCCTGGTTTAGGAGGTTTCATTGCCTCCCATGCCACTGCACAATTGGACAACAGCAATGAAACTCTATTCTTGCCACCCTATCGCACGATAGGATTCAATCAGCAGTTGCAGATGAATGATGGTCTTCTGGTGCAGTCATACATGACAGCATACGATGCATCATACCCAGCTGCATATTTGCAAATGGAGAAAGAAGTGGAGCTGATGCTAATTGCTCTGGACCAGGAAGGCACTTACGATTTGCAAGGCGTTGGCACTTTGACGAAATCACTCAATCAGAACATTACTTTCACTTCCGTTGAGTCTGGCATGCTGACTCCTTCACTCTATGGGCTCTACTCTTTTGAGATGAAGACGCTCAGTGCTATACAGAAGGAGAGAGAGATCAATGAATCGCTTTCGGCTGCATCCATGCAGGTGAATGCGGGAAATGCGACAAAGGCAAGTGAAGATGAGAATAGCAAGAAGGATGTCGTGATCCACTTGCGTCGCCGCTGGATAGATTTCTCCGTTTCGGCAGCAGCAGCAGTGATCTTATTCTTCTGCTTGTCATACCAAGCAATCAATTCTTCATCTTTTGAGTCAAGCGATACTTGCGTGGCAGCAATATGCACAAACAATACGGCTGATCCTGCACAAGTTTCAAGGACAAGCAAGAACACAGCCGCTGCAAACGAAAACAAAGACGCTACAGCCCAGCAGGCACATAATCAGGATAACAAAAAGGTTGCCGCTGAAGAGAATATCAAAAACAATGCTAAGCTAAACGCTGAGAACCAAGCAGAAGCAAAGGCAAAAGCAGAAGCTGAGACTAAAGCAAAGGCTGAGTCAGAAGCTAAGGCTACACAGGCCAGTAACAAATTTTCTATCGTGCTTGCAAGTTATGTGAGCGAGAGCAATGCTAACGAGTACATTCAGCAAATCGCTAAGCAGGGCTTTACAGAGGCAAAGTTTGTAAAGACTGGCAAAGTTAGCCGCATCATTTATTCTGATTACCCTACCGAAAAGGATGCATTCGCTGCCCTCTACAATCTTCGTAAGGAGTCGAATGAATTTGATGAGGCCTGGGTAATAGAGCTTTGATGTTCTTCAATAGGCTGCAAGAATAGAGCCAAGAGTTGGTTTATTAGAACCAATGATTGAAAGAGATTATTAATTAAAACTGAAAATGAAAAGAGTTCGTTGTCCAAAATGCGATAGCTACATTGTGTTTGATGAAACACAATATTCAGAGGGCCAATCTCTTGTTTTTGTATGCGAACAATGCAAAAAGGAATTTGGAATACGTATCGGCAAGTCAAAGATGACAAACCGCCACGAAGAGAAAACACTCGACGAGCAAGCGTATAGCCAGGATTTCGGCAGCATTGTGGTGGTAGAAAACCAGTTTGCATACAAACAAGTTATACCTCTCGATTTCGGAGAAAATGAGTTTGGAAGATACTTGAAAGGAACGAATATCAACAAGCCAATCGAAACTCGTGATCCAAGCGTGGATACATTTCATTGCGCCATTACTGTGAAGCGATCCAAGAAAGGTAAACTGCAGTACATTCTCCGAGACGCGCCAAGTGACACTGGCACATTCTACATGAATGATATACTCCGCAACCAAGATCGAATCAACTTGGAAGATGGCGCCATCATCACTATCGGAGCCACAACACTCATACTTAGAGCTGCAAAAGAAGAGACTAACGAAAAAGACTAGCAATTATTATTGATAACTATGACAAAAAAGTATCAGATGGGTAGCACCATCAAAAAAGAAGATGTTAAAAACGCCTACTTTTCCTCCTTCGAGGATAAGTATATCATAATGGATAATCTGGACAGTAGAGATATGCCTTTTGTGGATGAGCGTCCAGAAACATATAATTCAGAATACGTATTTGTTACTGTCATAACGAAGGGTACGCTCAACATCAATGTTGGTGGTACAGATATTATTGTTAACGAAAATGAATATCTTGCCGTAATGCCTTGCATGACAGTGAAGGTTTACGCTTCTCAGTGCCAGTATTTCTCGTTCCTCACAAAAGGATACCTTATGACTGACATCTACGAGCATACAAGCATAGGCGAGAAAGTGAATGTGCGTGCATTCTGCTATCGCCATCACATTCTTGGCTCAGGCATCACAGAACTCCTTCTCCACAGCTATCTACATGTCAAGCGCGAACATAAGCGTCCCGACTATCCTATGAAGGAAATAGTTTTCCGCGCCTTGCAAACAGCATACGTATCGCTGCTCTTCTCTTTCGTGAAGCCTGATTCTTATGTTCGTCAGGAAAAGAATTCGCGCCAGCTCTCATTCTTCAACATGTTCCTTGAACGATTGAGCGAACATCACAAGACTGAGAGATCGGTACAGTTCTATGCAAACTTGCTCAACATCACACCAAAATATTTGTCAACAATAGCACAGACATACTCGGGACTTTCTGCATCTCAAGTTATCGATCAGTACGTGATTTACGCTATTAAACAAACGCTTTATGCAAATCATGCCAACATCAAGACTATCAGTTCTCAATACAACTTCCCTTCGCAGAGTTTCTTCGGACGCTACTTCAAGCGTATTACAGGCATGTCGCCAAACGAGTACATCAAGAATCACAATCGCAAGTCATTGAGTTTTGACAAAGAACAAACAAAAATCGAGAACTAAGAATATGCCATACTATAATCCAGTAATTGCGCCTCAGACACGCAGCACTAACTATATTGAATATATTGACGCTTTCTCAGCAGAGGGAGTAAGACCATCATGCGGCATCCGCAATTTCATTTTGCTTTTCGACAATTTCGATGGAAATAATCCACTCGAAACACTCACCGACGATAAGCATACGCTCTACCAGATGACTATCTTCTACCTGCTTCACGGTACTGTAACATTCGAAGTGAATGGTAAAGAACTTGTTGTGAAAGGTGGTCAGGTTCTCACCACTATGCCAGAGAACATCATAAAGTTCAAGAGCGCTAGTCAAGACATTCGCTTTTTCATGTTCGTTGTATATCCTAAGGTTGTGAGCTATGCATTCAACGACCTTGGAAAAAACTACACCAATGCTGAGTTCTCGCGTATTGTGTTCCTCAACGACTGTGAGTCAGAGCGCATGACATACTGCCGCGATATTTACTCTACCATGAAGGCTGACATGATGCGTCCTCCATACGAATACAAGCTCATCTATCAGCGCAGCTGGCTCAACGTGCTCCTTGTGCAGAACTTCCTCACACACGGCATCGACACGCAGAAGACAGGTGATTCAAACTCACGCCAGTACGATGTTTACTGCCGCTTTCTTGAGGCTCTCAACAAGTACTCTGCTGAGCACCGCTCTGTGCAATACTATGCCGACCTGCTTGATATTTCATCCAAATACCTCTCGTTCGTTTGCATATCGTACAGCAACAAGAATGCCAGCACTTGGATTGACGAATACGTGGTGCAGAAAGCAAAAGTACTCATGACTATCCACAAATATAGTGTTGCAGATGTAAGTGAAATGCTTCATTTCCAAACCGCAAGCAGCTTCTCGCGCTACTTCAAGCGTGTCACTGGCTTGACACCAAAAGACTATATCGTAAAGCAGAGTTAAAAAAAACGACACAACACACATTATAAAATCATTTATTACAAAAAGATTGTTTATCATGCGACTTATTCCTATCTACAAATGGAACAAAGGGCTGCACACCATGAAGCTTTCTGGCAAGAACTTCATGAATCAGCCATGGGCAGGTGGAGTCACACTTCTGGTGTGCGTAATTATAGCGATGCTGCTTGCAAATCTTAATGCTACAGGACACTTATACCACGAGTTCCTCGAAACAGAGTTGTCAATGCACATCAAGAGTCCAGATGGAGCTATCGACTGGGCATTCCCACAAGACATGACTGTGGAGAAATTCATCAACGATATCCTTATGGTTATATTCTTCTTCACTGTAGGACTCGAAATCAAGCGTGAAGTAGTGTGCGGAGAGCTCTCAAGCCCAAAGAAAGCCCTTCTGCCAGTCATAGCAGCAGCAGGCGGTATGGCAGTTCCTGCTTTGTTTTACACAATCTTCAACCAAGGCACAGTTACTGCAGGTGGATGGGGTATTCCGACAGCAACTGACATTGCATTCGCTGTGGGCATTATGTCCATTCTCGGAAATAAAGTGCCAGTATCGCTCAAAATATTCCTCACAGCTCTTGCCATTGCTGACGACCTCGGAGCCATCCTTGTTGTAGCCCTCTTTTATGGAGGCGACATAAATTTCTTCCTCCTCGGCATTGCCCTCATTCTTCTTGCTTTCATCTTTACAATGAACAAGTTAGGCGAAAAACGCATGATGTACTACCTCATTCCAGCAATAGCTGTTTGGTTCCTGTTCTACTACTCAGGCATCCATTCCACTATGTCTGGTGTAGTAATGGCATTCATGATTCCTATGGATGCACGTTTTTCACATGCCTACCTCAATCGCAGCAACCATAAATACCTTACTCGACTCGTCAAGTACGAAGATGACGAATATGAAGAAGGTGCATCATTTCCAAACGGTCCGCAGCGCCACTGTCTTCGCCGAATGAGCTACATTACTAATAATTCCATCGGCATGAGCTACCGTCTTGAGCACGCCCTAAACCCATGGGTAAACTTCCTCATTATGCCAATCTTTGCTTTGGCAAACGCAGGAGTTGAGATTCCTGACGCAAGCTTCTTCAACATATTCCAGGCACTTGAGTGTCCAGGCATCGACCAAGTAGGCTATGTTGGCATGGGCATCTTCTTTGGTCTTGTTTTAGGCAAGCCTGTCGGCATTACCATCGCCTCCTTCATTGCAATCAAGTGCAAGATAGGTGCAATGCCAGCCAATGCATCATGGAAAATGCTCTTTGCTGTAGCATGCTTAGGAGGCATTGGTTTTACAATGTCCATCTTTGTAGATACTCTTTCTTTCGGAGAAATTGCCCCCGAAGCTACCGAAATCCTCCGTTCAAGTGGTAAGATAGCTGTGCTGATGGGATCGCTCTCTGCTGGTATACTCGGCAGTGTACTTATATCATTCTTCAGCAAATTAGAGAACAAATAGTACTAATTCTACAAAAACAGTAAAAACAAATCCCATATTTGTTAAAAAAAACTAATTATACATCAAATACAGAGAAAAGTCATTGTTAATAATTAATATTATCGTAACTTTGCACTGTGTTTTTCATGGTATTAGATTTATTTTAAGGTTAGTAAAGATTGCTTGTCGTGAGATAAGCAATTTTTTTTACGCCTTGCCTACCCTTGGTGAGGCGTAATTTGTTGCATGAATATACACAAAGAATAACCTAAAACAATTATAAAATTATGACAATAGACATTACATCAATGATGAGTGAGAATGTTATACTCATCGATTCTATATATGCCGATAAGGTTGCGTTTGATCTTTCTGTTAATTTTGAGCGAATGCTCGAGCGCAGAATCCCTAAAGCAGATTTAGCTCATTGGCTTGATTGCGTAGCGCTGGATGGAGACATCGAGCCTGGAGACAACAATATACAAGTGATCTTTCTGCATCAGAAAGACAAGGATTTCAAGAATTTCGCTCCTGCAAGTTTTGGAAACGAAATTAATGGAATGGCATTTAAGGATCACATCGGCGAGTTTGCTATGGAGGCATATCCCATTGCTGAGGATGTCACTAGTGCAGCCGATTTCTTCGTAGAAACTCTGCGTGTACTCATAGATAACGAAAAAGTTAAGAATGTGATTATCGTGCCAGACATGGAATCGTATGGAAGTGCTGTTTGTGAGATGCTGAAGAAAAAGCATAAAGGCACAGATGTCACGCTCTTGGCAATGCAGCCAATAATGGGTAATGGCTTTAATCAACAGATATTGGGATATTCTCTGATGAGTGCTCTTGGCATCAGAAGTGACGAATTCTAACACAAATATTATATATATTATGGAAGAGCTACTTGAACTCACAAACACAATCAGCGGATATGTGTGGGGATGGCCAATGATTATACTTCTTGTTGGCACTCACATATTTCTCACCATACGATTGAAGTTTCCACAGAGAAAGATTTTTACAGCCATTAAGATGTCTGTCAGCAAAGACAAAGACTCTAGCGGTGATGTGAGCCAATTCGCTGCCCTTGCAACTTCGCTGGCAGCAACTATTGGCACAGGCAACATCATTGGCGTTGCAACTGCTGTAAGCCTGGGAGGACCAGGAGCTGTACTATGGTGCTGGATAACTGGTGTTTTTGGCATCGCCACAAAATACAGTGAAGGCTTGCTTGCAATTAAATACCGCGTCAAGACATCAGATGGAAAGATGCTTGGCGGACCTATGTTTGCTCTCGAGCGAGGATTAGGCTGCAAGTGGCTAGGTACGCTTTTTTGCATATTCGCAGCTGTAGCAGCTTTCGGAATTGGAAACACAGTTCAAGCTAATGCCATTAGCGAGAACCTCTCGCTTGTGTGCGCCGACTTCATGGATGCAGAACACACAAAACTCTTCGTTGGCTTCTTT
Organism: Bacteroidaceae bacterium; assembly: GCA_045600665.1. GTDB lineage: Bacteria > Bacteroidota > Bacteroidia > Bacteroidales > Bacteroidaceae > Minthosoma. The sequence goes on along the minus strand of JAZRYI010000002.1, from coordinate 2,595 downwards.
CTTGCAGCAGTCGTTGGATTCGTCATCATTGGTGGCGTGAAAAGCATCGCAAACTGGTGCACGGCACTTGTGCCAGTGATGGCTTTGCTGTATGTACTTGGCTGTCTATACATACTTGTAATGAATGCAAGCTACATTGGCGATGCTATTACGCTTATTTACAATGAGGCTTTCTCGCTCAAAGCTTTAGGAGGTGGAACAGCAGGCACAGTGCTTATGGTTGCAGCAAGATACGGTATCGCAAGGGGATTATTCTCTAACGAGTCAGGTATGGGCTCTGCCCCTATCGTTGCTGCGGCTGCTCAAACTCGCAATCCTGTACGTCAAGCACTTGTATCATCAACAGGCACATTCTGGGATACTGTAGTCATTTGCGCTATCACAGGCCTTGTCATTGTAACAAGCATCATCACAAATCCAGAAATCAGTCAGGAGGATGGCGGCATGCTTACCAAGAAAGCCTTTGGCATGATACCTTACGTAGGTTCTCCAATCCTCACATTTGGAATAATAACATTTGCTTTCAGCACAATTCTCGGATGGAGCTATTATGGCGAGCGAGCAATGGAATACCTCGCTGGCAAGAAGAGTATAATATTCTACCGACTTATCTTCATTCTGCTTGTATTTGCAGGTTCGACTATGAGCCTTGCATTGGTATGGAACCTTGCCGACATAATGAATGCATTAATGGCAATCCCTAACCTCATCTCGCTGCTTCTCCTTTCAGGCATAGTTGCAAAGGAAACGCAGCACTACCTATGGGATGGCAATCTTGACGAAGAGATGGAAGAAAACTTTGAGTAAAATAATCTAAATAAAAACAGATGATACACGACCTTTGCATTCTAATGCTCACAGCAGGCATTACAAGCCTGCTATTCAAACTGTTCAAGCAGCCGGTAGTTCTCGGCTACATCGTGGCTGGCATGCTTGTCGGACCACATTTGCTGGGAGAATCATGGGTGACAAACGAAGAAAGCGTAGAAACTTGGGGCGAAATAGGGGTGCTGTTCCTTCTGTTTTCTCTAGGACTCGAATTTTCATTCAAGAAACTCATTCAAGTGGGTTCAACAGCCTTGATAGGAGCTGGCGTAATCGTTGTGGGAATGATGTGCGTAGGCTTTTCTGCTGGCTTGCTCATGGGGTGGAACATGATGAACTCGCTATTTCTTGGCGGCATGCTGTGCATGTCATCCACCACTATCGTGTTCAAAGCCATCGATGAAGCAGGACTCCGCTCACATCGCTTCGCAAAGGTATGCTTCGGCATTCTCATAGTAGAAGATTTATTTGCTGTAGTACTGATGGTTCTGCTGTCATCCATTGCTGTGAAAAACTCCTTTGAGGGCGAAGAACTACTCATGCAAGTTGGCAAACTCATATTCTACCTTCTTGTTTGGTTTCTAGTTGGGATTCTTGCCATACCTACATTCCTCAAAAAATTCAAATCGCACCTCAACAACGAAACACTTGCCATCTTCTCCATTGGTCTCTGCTTAGGAATGGTGCTCATTGCCATCGATGCAGGATTCAGCAGTGCTCTTGGAGCATTCGTAATGGGATCTGTTCTTGCCGAAACCGTTGAAGCAGAACGTATTGAGCACTTGGTACAGCCAATGAAAAATGTGTTTGGTGCCATATTCTTCGTCTCTGTAGGTATGATGATAGATCCTGCCCTTCTTGCACAATACTGGGTACCAATCACCATAATCACCCTCATTGTCATCATCGGACAGATTCTCTTCGGTTCGTTTGGCACCCTCCTATCCGGACAGCCGCTTCGTGTATCACTGCAAACAGGATTCTCACTTGTACAAATAGGCGAATTTGCATTTATCATTGCCTCCTTAGGTCAAAACCTTGGGGTTACAGATGCATCACTCTACCCTATTGTGGTAGCCGTATCTGTTATCACTACATTTCTCACTCCATACATCATGCGACTTGCCTACCCAACCCTCGCATTCTTGGAACGAAATATGAGCACCAACACCAAGCAAATGCTTGAAACTTACTCAAATTCACGTAATTCCACAGCCGACACAAACAAGAAAAAACAAATAAGCCCTATCAGTCGCCGCATCATATTCCTTCTTTCTATCACTCCTGGTATAAAGATGATTATGAAGCACTTTAATGCCAATCTATATGCTAGGGAGCATGCTGCTGAAGAGCAAAGAACAATGCAGAAGGAAACAGAAAAAGTACTCAGCGCACTCGACATCCACATTTCAGAATTCACAGTGCCTGCTAACTCTATGTTCTGCGGCAAAGAACTGAAAGACATTGATATACGCAAGCACTCAGGCGCAACTATAGTAGGTATTGTTCGCAGTGGCATCAACATAAACATCCCTGGCGGGGAGAACCACATCTTCCCCGATGACCGCATCGTTGTAGCAGGTGATGACACTCAGATGGCAAGTTTCCAAAAGATGCTTGACAACAGTGTTGGCAAGGAACAGAAACTGCATAGCAAAATCGTCCTTGACAACATCATCATCAGGAAAACCAGTCCTCTCTGCGGCAAAAACATACGCGAGACAGATATTCGACGCAAGGCAAAATGCATCATCATGGGTATCGTGAAAG
>JAZRYI010000001.1:0-22000 GCA_045600665.1 Bacteroidaceae bacterium | reverse complement strand
ACTACTTGCTCTTATGACGATTCTTTCTCAATCTCTTCTTACGCTTGTGAGTAGAGATCTTGTGTCTTTTCTTCTTCTTACCGTTTGGCATAGTCCTTGAAAATTTAGTTGTTTATAATATTGAGTTAATTGTATTTTCATGCGAAAGGATGTCGTACAACATCTATTCTGAGTGCAAATTTAGGACTTATTTTCCATTCTACCAATTTTTTTTACACTAAAATGCCAAAACTATAATGTTTTGTCGTGAAAAAACGCTAATTTTGCACCCAAAATGTAACACAATAATGAAAAAGAAAGTATATTCAATTCTCATGGCAAGTCTCCTTCCGGTGGCTTCCATCAGTGCTCAGACGAGCAGCAGTGTGGTAAAAGATTATCAGCGCAAAGCAGAATCAGTTGTGTCGTCATTTCAGGATGCGTTGCTAGCATCACGCGAAGAAATTGCGTCGCAGGCAGAGGAGGCTGAGGACGAGATGGCAGTGTCGCCGTACCTCTATCAACTCACAAGCCCAGGTATTTTCTACAGCTCAGCGCTTGGTGACAAGCTTGCGCTCGACTATGCTACTCCTGCGCAGCGCACGGAGGGAACAAGTGCAATTACTGAGGGTATGGACTATCGCGACCACCTCACGCTCACTGTGGCAAACGTACTCACAGATACGTACATTAATAATCCGGGGCTCTTCCACTACTACGACTCGCAGATTGCATCTGAGAACGTTGTGAACCCAACTGTGGTGGCAAAGGCAAAGGTTGAGGACCTTGCTTCCATCTACGATCAGGTGGCGGAGATCACTGACGTGGCGGATGTTGTTGACGACGTAAAGGTAGATCTCGAGGTGGAAAAGCCTAACTTCTGGACAAAGTCAGGTCGCTTCACAATGCAGTTCACTCAGAACTATTTCTCAGAGAAATGGTACAAAGGTGGTGACAACAATGTGACACTCTTCTCCAACCTCGTCCTTGAGGCTAACTACAATGACCAGAAGAAGTTGCAGTGGGACAACAAACTCGATATGCGCTTAGGCTATGTGACAACAAAGTCTGACCAGTATCACAAGTTCCTTACCAACAACGACAAGATTGCCCTCTACTCTAAGCTTGGCATCAAAGCAACCAAGGCATGGTACTACACTGTGTCTGCCGAAGCTAACACTCAGTTCATGCCTGGCTACAGAGCGAACAAGCCAGACAAGTTCTCCGACTTCCTCTCTCCACTCGATGCCTTCATGTCTATAGGTATGGACTACAAGCCAACGCTCAAGAATGGCAACACATTCTCAATGGCACTTCTCCCTCTCTCATACAAGATGCGCTACATCTCATCTGATGATGCAAACATCCATCAGGCTTACAACCTCGCCGAGCATTTCAGGCAGGACTTCGGTTCCAAGGTAGAGGCAAATGCAAAGATCAAGATTGCAAAAGATCTCACTTGGCGCAGCCGCTTCTACTTCTTTACTTCGTATAAATACACCGAATCAGAACTTGAGAATGCACTCTCGTTCCAGTTCAACAAATATCTCTCTACAGAGCTTTACACTCTTTGGCGATTCGATGACAACCGCAACCCATCTTTCAAGGATGACAACCTCGGTTACTTCCAGTTCAAGGAGTACTTCACATTCGGTCTCTCATACAATTTCTAATACATCAAAAATCCCCCAGTCTTCCAATTTGAAGGCTGGGGGATTTCTTTTAGGTTTCTATCCTTCGTCCTCGCTCGGATCCACATTCATTCCCGGGCTTATAGGCTCTGTGTCAAGGTTTTGTGCCTTTGTGAAAGACGATGAACCGTCAGGGGCAATCTTCAGTTCGAGAGGATATACCATGTCCGATGTCTCGTCTGGGTCACCTACGGTCACTATGAAGTAGAAGGCAGAGCGATCCTCATCACGCTTGGTGAAGTTGTAGTTCACGCCCACCATCGTGTATGCATCGATCATGCCGTTAGGCACGTACGACTTGAAGTCGTTCTTGTAATATGTCTTGTCGAATATCGTAGCGCCATCCTTCGTGATGGCGATGCGCACTCTGCTCTCGCGGTATTCAAGTCCTTGAGGATTTATCACCACTCCCATCGAATCCACATGTTGCAGTGAGTAGGTGTAGTGGTACAGTTCTCTGCCAATAGTGATAGTGTCGGAGAGCTGGTAATCACGCAGAGTGATGATGCCAGTAGCAGAATCCACAGTTTCCACCACGCGCTCCTCCACTGGCGACTGCTGATTTCCACCGCCACAAGCCATCACCATCGCTGCCACAAAAGGCAAAGAGGCTATCTTCAATGTTTTCATTTCGCTATTTGTTATATTAAGTCTTTTTTTTTGATTTATAGTACAAAATTCGCAATTTAATTTGAAATGACCAAGCAATTCACACATATTATTATTTATATAATGGGAATTTTGTACATTTCGTATACTTTGTAACTTATAAAATCGACTTATTACAAACAGTAACGATTGTTCAAGAGTAGAGAGTGAAAAGGAAAAATCGGTGCGTTTGTGAAAAAAAATGAAGGAAATGTTGTGGGAGTGAAAATTATTGCTTACCTTTGCACTCGCAATTTGCATAGACATCGTCTGTGCTTGTTGTTTGTGTGGCTTTGCAGATGTAAGGCAAGCACAAGAAGAAGGATGGTTCGGTAGCTCAACTGGATAGAGCATCAGCCTTCTAAGCTGAGGGTTCTGGGTTCGAGTCCCAGCCGAATCACAAAGATAGTCGCAAAGTGATGGGAATACCAAAGCGTTGCGATTTCTTCTCAGATGCCTTCGGGACGGTACAAGTCCATTTGGCTGATGAGTATATAGTAAAAATAAGTAATAATAATTTGAACAAAAAGAAATGTCAAAAGTTTGTCAGATTACAGGTAAGCGCGCTATGGGTGGTAACAACGTATCACACTCTTTGCGCAGAACAAAGAGACAGTTCAATGTCAACTTGTTCACAAAGAAATTCTACTATGTAGAGGAAGATTGCTGGATTTATTTGAAGGTTAGTGCAGCTGGTCTTCGTATTATCAACCGCATCGGTCTTGATGCAGCTATTCGCAAGGCACTCGATAAGGGCTACCTTGATATCAAGACTCTCGAGAACCAGGTTATTGGCTAATTAAATTAAAGTAAGGAGAACAAAAAAATGGCAAAGAAAGCTAAAGGCAATCGTGTACAGGTAATCCTTGAGTGCACAGAAATGAAGGATAGCGGTCTTCCAGGAACTTCACGTTATATCACAACTAAGAACCGCAAGAACACTCCAGACCGTTTGGAGTTGAAGAAGTACAACCCAATCCTTAAGAGAATGACAGTTCATAAGGAGATTAAGTAATAACCTCATAAAAATAGACTACTATGGCAAAGAAAACAGTCGCTACACTCCAGAACAAGGACGGCCGTTCTTACACTAAAGTCATCAAGATGTTCAAGTCTCCAAAGACTGGTGCTTATGCATTTGATGAGAAGATGGTTCCAGCTGAGTCTGTTAAGGACTATCTCAAGAAGTAATCATTTGCTTCTGAATGAACAAAAAAGACTTCAAAGTTCTGCGTTTGCAGCACTAAGAAATAGAAAAACTTTTAACCTCTCCACTTTTGGGGAGGTTTTTTTTGTGCTTTCATAAATTATTCGTAATTTTGTACCCTTAAACAAGAACCAATATAAATTAAATGATGTAAGTATGGGATTCTTTGATTTTTTCTCAAAAAAGAAGAAGGAAACTCTTGACAATGGTTTGCAGAAGACAAAGGAAAGCGTCTTTGGCAAGATAGCTCGTGCAGTGGCGGGCAAGTCAAAGGTGGACGAGGAAGTGTTGGACAACCTTGAGGAGGTTCTCATCACCAGCGATGTTGGCGTTGAGACAACCCTCGAGATTATTCGTCGCATAGAAGAACGTGTGGCGCGTGACAAGTATGTCAGCACTTCTGAATTGAACAACCTTCTGAGAGATGAGATTGCGTCTCTTCTTACAGAGAACAACACCGACGATACAGAAGGTTTCGACATTCCTGAAAACGGAAACAAGCCTTACGTGATTCTCGTGGTTGGTGTGAATGGAGTGGGCAAGACTACTACAATTGGCAAGTTGGCTTACCAGTTCAAGCTGGCTGGCAAAAAGGTATATCTTGGTGCTGCCGATACGTTCCGCGCTGCAGCTGTTGATCAGATTTGCATTTGGGGCGAGCGTGTGGGTGTGCCTGTAGTGAAGCAGCAGATGGGTAGTGACCCTGCCAGCGTTGCCTTCGATTCTGTCAGTTCGGCAAGAGCCAATGGCGCCGACGTGGTGATTATCGACACAGCGGGCCGCTTGCACAACAAGGTTGGCTTGATGAACGAGCTCACAAAGATCAAGAATGCAGTGACTAAGGTGACGGGCAATCCGCCTGACGATGTGATGCTTGTGCTCGATGGTTCCACAGGGCAGAATGCCTTTGAGCAGGCAAAGCAATTCACTGCCGCAACAGACGTTACATCTATGGCAATAACAAAGTTGGATGGTACAGCAAAGGGTGGCGTAGTGATCGGCATCAGCGACCAGTTCAAGATTCCAGTTCGCTATATTGGTCTTGGAGAAGGAATGGAGGATTTGCAGGCGTTCAACAGAAGAGCGTTTGTGGATAGTTTGTTTGGTGAATGAGAAAGAATACAGTAGATATAATCACTCTCGGTTGCTCAAAGAATCTGGTTGATTCGGAGCGATTGATTCGCCAGCTGGAATTGAACGGCTATCGTGTTACTCACGATTCCAACAATCCTCAGGGCGAGATTGCTATTATCAATACATGCGGATTCATTGGCGATGCCAAAGAAGAGAGTATCAATATGATACTCGAATTCTGCCAAGCAAAGGAAGAGGGGAGGCTGAACAAGGTACTGGTGATGGGATGCCTGTCAGAGCGCTACTTGAAGGAACTTGGAAAAGAGATTCCTCAAGTGGATAAGTTCTATGGCAAGTTTGACTGGGAAAAGGTGATATCTGACCTTGGCAAAGCGTACGACTACGACCGTCAGTATGAGCGCCGAATCACCACTCCAAAGCATTATGCTTATCTGAAGATTTCGGAAGGATGCGACCGCAACTGTGCTTATTGTGCAATACCTATCATCACGGGCAAGCACCACAGTCGCCCGATAGAGGACATCGTGGCAGAGGTGGAACATCTTGTGGCAGAAGGGGTGAAGGAGTTTCAGGTTATTGCTCAGGAACTTACATACTACGGAATAGATATCTATGGCAAGCAGGCGATTGCAGAACTCGTGGAGAGAATAGCTGATGTGAAGGGAGTGAAGTGGGTACGTTTGCATTATGCGTACCCTATGAATTTTCCAGACGATCTGTTGCGCGTGATGCGTGAGAAGAAGAATGTGTGCAAGTATCTCGATATAGCTCTTCAGCATGTGAGCACGAATGTTTTGAAAAACATGAGTCGCCACGTGAACAAGGAGGATACCTATGCTCTTATAGAGAAGATGCGCAAGGAAGTGCCAGGCATACATATTCGCACGACGCTTATGGTTGGTTTTCCTGGTGAAGGTGAGGCGGAGTTTGAGGAACTGAAGGAATTTGTGCGTTGGGCAAAGTTCGAGCGTATGGGAGCATTTGCTTATTGCGAAGAAGAAGGAACGCCTTCGGCAAAGAAGTTCAAGGACGATGTGCCAGAGGAAGTGAAGCAAGCAAGACTTGATGTATTGATGGAATTGCAGCAGAGCATTTCTGCTGAAGTTCAAGCAAATAAGGTTGGTCAGACAATGAAGGTGGTGATAGACAGAAAAGAGGGTGAATACTATGTGGGGCGTACAGAGTTCGACTCTCCAGAGGTAGATCCTGAAGTGCTCATTCCTTTAGAAGGGAATAACTTGAGAAAGGGCGCGTTCTACAATGTGCGCATCACAGATTCGGATGACTTTGACCTTTATGGAGAAATAGATAACTGAATTGCAAATGACAAATAAGGAATTCATAGAGAAGGTGTCGCAGAAGACCAATTTTGAGACGGCAGATGTGAAAAATCTGTCGTCAGCTCTCATTGGCAGCATAGTGCAGGAAATTGCAGATGGCGACTCGATTACGATACAAGGCTTCGGCACGTTCGAACCACGTGAGAAGGCTCGCAGAAAGATCTATAATCCAACAAGCAAGACATTTATTGTTGTCCCAAAGAAGACCACTCTTAGTTTCAAGATGAGTGCGACGCTGAAGGACAGGTTGAATATGGAATAGAACAGATATGAACGAGAAGCTTTCATTGCAGAATTTGGCAGATTCGCTTTCACAGAATGCTGGCGTTTCGAAGAAGGTGTCGGAGACTTTCTCCAAGGCTTTCTTTGATACGATAGTTGAGGCATTGTATATGGGCGAAAGCTCGATAAAGATCAAGGGACTCGGCGTGTTCAAGCTCATTGAGGTGGAGAGTCGTGAGAGCGTGAATGTGTCGAATGGCGAGAGAATCTTGATTCCTGGATATAAGAAGGTTTCTTTTGTTCCTGACGATGAGATTGTAGATGTGCTGAATAAGGATGCAGAGGTAGAGCATGAAGAGGAGAATGGTGAGAAAGAAATGCAAGAGGTGGTTGAAAAGAAGACGGAGAATGCGAAGAAGGAAAAAGAAGAAGAGAGTGCCGAAAAGGAAATTAGTGCTTCACTGCCAGCTGTTCCTTTGATGGGATCTGTACAGGTGGAGGAAGTTGAAATAGAAAAGATTGTTGATGAGAAGGAGCCAGAGATGCCTTCCATAGATGAGCTTATCCAAGTGGAGGTGCCAGAGCGGGTTGAGATGCCGGCGGATGAATTGTCGGGCATTGATATGCTGATTTCCACACCGGAAAGCGTAGAAGAAGTACGTGCTCAATTCGAAGAGGCAAAGGCAAAGGCAGACGCTATCATAGAAGAGGCACGAAAGGCAAATGCAGAGAAGGTGAGATTGGAGAAGCTTTTAGCAAGGCTTGAGACAAATGAGAAGCCTGAATTGGCGGAAGTGAACAATATAGGTGATGCTGAAAGCGCTTGTAAAGATGAAGAGACTAATATCTCTGATAATCAAGATGAAACAACTACTGATTCTCTATATGTAAAACCATCAGAGTCAACATCAACAAATGATGATGCGAAACAAAATGAATCTTTGACAACCAACCAACTGGGTGCTTTGTCACGATTGTCAATTACCCCTTCTGACGATGATGATGAAGACGAAGAACCTTGGTACAAAAGAGGTAAGGTTTGGTGCGTGATTGTGCCATTGATTCTTGTGCTTGTGGGATGCATTGCGTACTTCCTTCACAAGACTCATCTGTCAATCGATGCTGTCGAGAATGTGGTGGAGGCAGAGGTTGTGCAACAGGGCACAACAGTGTCAGAGCCTGCCAAGCCAATCGTTGTGCCATCACAGAACGACTCGATAGAAACGGAAAACAAGGATGCATTGAATGCGACAGAGCAGCAAAAGGCTGATGGACAGAAAGATCAGCCAAGTGCAGAGGTGAAAAAAGAAGAGCCTAAGCCACAAGATGCTGAACCTGCCATTCCAAGCGTTTACATAATGAAGAAAGGCGAGTCGCTCACCCGCATCTCACAGCGTTTCTACGGCACAAAAGATTCTGTGAATGCAATCATTCGATTGAATAGGTTCTCTGATCCAAATAACGTGCCAATCGGCGCAAGAATCTATCTTCCATAATTTTTTTCGGAGCAAATGCAGCCTTTTTGCGAGGACTTTTTACCTTTTTACTGCCTATCTTCTGCCTTGTATGCAGAAGCTCATCGTGTATGTTTGCTCAGCAGAGTGCAAGCATAAAAACTCCTTATGCCAAAGGCAAATGCGTGAAAAAGATTTTAAATACTCTTAAAAATAAAGCGTATTAATTTTTATTCACACTCTTTAGAGTGTTTCTGTGAATGGAAAGTGTTAATTTTGTGCTTCGAAAGGCAGAAGTTATGGCCTTAAAAACGTATAGAAAAACAAAATTAACAAAGAAATATGGCAGAAGCAATTGATATTCGCGAGTTGAATGAGCGAATAGAACGTCACAGTGCATTCGTCACTAACATCATGACAGGTATGGATCAGGCTATCATTGGCCAGAAACATCTTGTTGAATCACTCTTGCTTGGTCTTCTCTCTGATGGTCATGTGCTTTTAGAGGGTGTTCCAGGTCTTGCAAAAACAAAAGCAATAAAGACACTTGCATCGCTTATTGATGCACAGTTCAGTAGAATTCAGTTCACTCCAGACCTTCTCCCTGCCGATGTTATCGGTACAATGATCTATAGCCAGAAGGATGGACAATTCATTGCAAAGAAAGGACCGGTCTTTGCAAATTTCGTACTTGCCGACGAGATCAACCGTGCGCCAGCTAAGGTGCAGTCAGCTCTTCTCGAGGCAATGCAGGAACGCCAGGTCACAATCAGTACAAATACTTACGAACTTCCAAAGCCATTCCTCGTGCTTGCCACTCAGAACCCAATAGAGCAGGAAGGTACCTACCCATTGCCAGAGGCGCAGGTGGACCGTTTCATGCTCAAGGTTGTGATTGACTATCCAAAGCATGAAGAGGAAAAGAAGATAATTCGCCAGAACATCAGTGGAGAGAAGACTCAGATCCGTCCTATTATGGGCACAGCAGAGATTGAGGAAGCTCGCAAGGTGGTTCGCGAAGTCTATCTCGACGAGAAGATCGAGCAGTACATTGCCGACATCGTGTTCGCAACTCGTTATCCAGAGAAATACAACCTCAAGGAACTCAAGGGACTCATCGGTTTCGGCGGCTCACCACGTGCTTCCATCAACCTTGCCCTTGCAGCTCGCTCATACGCATTCATCAAGCATCGCGGCTACGTGATTCCTGAGGATGTGCGTGCAGTGGCTCAGGATGTGCTCCGTCACCGCATCGGTCTGACATACGAAGCAGAAGCAAGCAACGTAACTTCAGAAGAAATCATCAGCAAGATTCTCAACAAGGTTGAGGTGCCATAATCAACGGAAACGATAACGAGAACCAAGACGTTAAAGTAACTCATTGATTAACTAATGGATACTGAAGAATTATTACAGCGAGTCAGAAAGATAGAGATCAAGACCAAAGGTCTCTCCAACAACATCTTTGCAGGCGAGTACCACTCGGCATTCAAAGGCAGGGGTATGGCTTTCAGCGAGGTGCGCGAATACCAGTACGGCGACGACGTTCGCGACATCGACTGGAACGTCACTGCTCGCCTTGGCAAGCCATACGTCAAGGTGTTTGAGGAAGAGCGCGAGTTGACGGTTATCTTGATGGTGGACGTGTCTGGTTCTTTGGACTTCGGTACGCAGAAACAGTCAAAGCGACAGTTGCTCACCGAGATAGCAGCCACTATCGCTTTCTCTGCCATTCAGAATAATGATAAGATCGGAGTTATCTTCTTTAGCGACAAGGTGGAGAAATTCATTCCGCCAAAGAAGGGACGCAAGCACATCTTGTTCATCATTCGCGAATTGCTCGATTTCCAGCCAGAAAGCAACCGCACCGACATCGGACAAGCTGTAGAGTTTATGACAAACGCAATCAAGAAGCGCTGCACGGTGTTCCTGCTCAGCGATTTCTTCGACTCAAACGATTTCACCAACCAGCTCACCGTAGCCAATCGCCGTCATGATGTGGTGGCATTGCAAATCTACGACTTCCGCATGGTGGAACTCCCAAACATCGGCATCATCAAGATGCTCGATGCCGAGACTGGCAAGGAAACATTCGTGGACACCTCTTCCAGTGCTGTGCGCCGAGCACATCACGAGTGGTGGGTGGGGCATCAAGGCTGGTTGCGTAATGCTTTCACAAAATCGAATATTGACAATATCTCAGTGCGCACCGACGAAGATTATGTCCGTGCCCTGATGACGCTGTTCAAGCGTAGAAGTTAAGAATTCGGAAATGAAGAGATTGAATAGTATCAAATATTATATCGTACTGCTTATCTGTTGCTTGCTCAGTTTTGCTAAAGCAGAAGCGCAAGTAACGGTAGAGTCCAAACTCGACTCTGTAGGAATATTCATTGGTCAGCGAATAGGTCTCACCCTTGAGGTGTGCGCCGATGCAGGCAAAGATGTGGAGATGCCCGAATGGGACAGTTTGCAGCAGGTGGTGCCAGGATTGGAATTTGTCCGTTCGGAAAAGGCAGACACCAGCTTTGTGAACGATGGCAAGCGAATGATTCTCACTCGTCGCTATTTCTTCACAGCCTTCGACTCCGCTCTTTTCATCATCCCAGAGATGAATGTCAAGGTAGCAGGCAAGTCTTACAAATCCAAGAAGCTTGCCCTGAAGGTATACACCTTTGATGTAGATACCCTCCACACCGACAGCATCTTCGGCATGAAAGAGCAGCTTGCTCCTCCTTTCGACTGGGCGGAGTGGCGCATCGTCATCTACTTAATCCCTCTTGCTTTGCTCATCGCAGCATTGCTTGGCTATGTCATCTACCGACTGAAGAACAACAAGCCAATCATCCGCCGCATCCGCACCAAGCAGCGCCTTGCTCCACACAAAGCAGCCATGCAGAAGATTGAGCAAATAAAGCAAGAGAAGATATGGCAGAGCGAGGACTCGAAGGAATACTACACCCAGCTCACTGACACATTGCGCCAGTACATCAAGGAGCGCTACGGCTTCAATGCCACAGAGATGACCTCATACGAAATCATCCAGAAGCTTCAGGAAGTGAACGACGAAGACGCTATCTCAGAGCTTCGCGAATTGTTCCAAACTGCTGACCTTGTGAAGTTTGCCAAGTATAGCACCCTCATCAACGAGAACGACCACAACCTCGTAAGCGCTATTGAATACATCAACCAGACCAAGCTTGAAGAGCCAGAGCAGAAGCCGCAGCCAGAAGTGATTGTGGTGGAAGAGAAGCGTTCCAAGATTGCCAAGCGAGTGCTCATTGCAAGCATCATCGTGGCTGGCATGGTGCTCCTTTGCGTGATAGGATTTATTGGATATAGAATTTATATGCTGACACTATAACATGGAATTCAAGAACCCCTTATTTTTCCTGCTCCTCTTGGTGCTCGTGCCATATATCGTGTGGTATGTGCTGAGGTTCAAGTCGAGCCTTCCATCACTGAAAGTGCCCGACACGACAAAGTATGCGAAAGTACCCAAGACTTTCCGTCTCTACCTCATGCACGTTCCGTTCCTACTCCGCATAGTGCTTCTCACATTAGTGGTATGCATACTGGCGCGCCCTCAGAGCAAGCACTCATGGAGCGACACCGATGTTGAGGGCATTGACATCATGCTTGCCGTCGATGTGTCCACATCCATGTTGGCACAAGACTTCAAGCCAAACCGCGTAGAAGCCTTGAAGGAGATAGCACAAAAGTTCATAGACAAGCGCCCTAATGATAATATAGGTCTCACGGTCTTCGCTGGTGAAGCCTACACTCAGTGTCCGCTCACCACCGACCATACGGTGCTCATGAATCTCTACAACAGTGTAGATTGCAATATGGCTGCTCGCGGCATCATAGAGGACGGCACAGCAATCGGCGATGGCATCATGAACGCCATTCTCCGACAGAAAGAGAGCAAGGCAAAGTCGAAGGTCATCATCCTTCTCACCGACGGTGTGAACAACAGGTACGTCGTCACCCCTCTCGATGCAGCAGAGATAGCAAAGAAGAAAGGCATCCGCATCTACACCATCGGCATAGGCAAGAACGGCATGGCGCCATACCCACTGCCAACAGGAGGAACAGCCATGATTCCTGTAGAGATAGACGAGCAGACAATGACGAAGATCTCCAACGAGACAGGCGGTCAGTACTTCCGTGCTCAGAAGAACGCAGAGCTCGATGCCGTCTATCAGGACATCGACAAAATGGAGCGCACAAAATTCAATGTCAAGCAGTTCAGCCGAAGAAACGAGCTCTACCAGCCATACGCGCTGGCTGCACTCATCGTTCTCCTGCTTGAGATACTGCTCCGCACTGTCGTACTCAAACGTATCCCATAAAGGGAAGGGCAGTGTGCAATAAGAATGGAATTAGTAATATTGTAAAAAACAAATACGAACGTGTTTAGATTTGCAAGTCCTATATACTTATATATATTAGTGCTCATACCAGTGCTCACCGCTGTGTATGTGATACTGCAGATACGTGCAAAGCAGCAATTGAAGAAATTCGGCGATCCCGACCTGCTCAAGCATCTTATGCCTGATGTTTCTCCAATGCGCCGTCACGTCAAGTTTGGGCTAATGATGGTGGCCATAGGTCTGCTTGCCGTAGTGCTTGCTAGACCGCAGTATGGCACACGCAACGAAGAGGTCAAGCGTTCTGGCATAGAAGTGGCAATCGCAGTCGATGTGTCAAACTCAATGCTCTGCCAGGACGTGAACCCAAGCCGTTTGGACAAGTCGAAGATGATTGTCAGCAAGCTTGTGGAGCAGTTTGACCAGGACAAGGTAGGACTCGTGGCATTCGCAGGCAGCGCGCTCACGCTTCTTCCTATGACTAACGACTACGTCTCAGCCAAGATGTTCCTTGACCAGCTCAACCCATCCACCGTCTCCATCCAAGGCACCAACATGGCAGAAGCTATCCATCGTGCCATGTCTGGCTTCTCCACAAAGACCAGTGTAGGTCGTGCCCTCATCCTCATCACCGATGCTGAAGACAATGAAGAAGGTGCCATCGATGCAGCCAAGCAAGCCAAGGCTGCTGGCATACAGATTTTCGTGCTCTCTGTCGGAACAGAGCAGGGCGGACCAATCCGTATGCTCGATGGTTCATTCAAAAAGGACATGGCAGGCAACATCGTCACCACCAAGCTCAATGAGCAGATAGGCAAGAGCATTGCCCAGGCTGGTGGCGGACTCTATGTTCACGTCGATCAGACAGATTTGGCGCAATCTCTGCTTGAGAAAGAGATTGAGAAGATGCAGAAAGAAGACATCTCGTCATCGATGTACTCCGAGTACGACGAGCAGTTCGTAGCCGTAGCCATTCTTCTCTTCCTCGTCCTTGTGGCAGAGCTCTGCATTATGGAACGCCAAAACCATATCTTCAAGAGTTTCAAGCTCTTCAAGTGATGTGTTTGTAAAGTAGTATAACAAAGATGCAACAATACAAGATGAATAGATTACTATACATACTTCTACTATCTGTGCTCTTCTGCATGAATGCCTCAGCGCAGAGCGCACGCGACCTCATTCGCCTGGGCAATGTGGCATATAAGGCAAAGCAGTATGTAGCAGCCGAGACGATGTACATCAAGTCGATAGAGAAAAGCCCATCCTTCGAGGCTTACTATAACCTTGGCAATGCATTAGTCATGCAGCAGAAAGACTCTACTGCGTTTGTCTGCTATCAGAAAGCAGATTCCATCGGCACTAATGATCCCCTTCGCCGTGCTCGACTTTTCCACAATGTTGGCAACATCTTCTATGCCCAAGGTTTGATGGCACTTAAGCAGAATGGACCTGCCGCGCAGTCGTTCCAAGCTGCTGTGAACAACTTCGCAAGTTCGTTGCGATGCAATCCTAATGATGATGAAACACGCTATAATTTAGCAATGGCTCTCTACATGCTGAAAAAGAATAAGGACAAGACTGGTGATGGTGGCGGTGGCAATGATGATAAGAACAAGGATAAAGATCAGGACAAAAAAGATCAGCAGCAACAACAGCAGAACCAAGATCAGGAAAAGCAAGATCAGCAGAAGCAGCAGCCTCAGCAGCAGAAAGACGACATGAGCGACCAAGCTGCCGAGCAGCTCCTCAACTCAGCACAGCAAGACGAGAAAAGCGTTCAGCGCAAGGTGAACCAGAATCAGAACGGCAAGCGCCGCAACTTGGAGAAAGACTGGTAACCCTCTTCCATCTCTGCTTTTGCATATAGAAGCTCATGACGCATATTTGATGAAACATACATAAAAACATGTATATGAAACGTGTATTCAACATATTGATTATCTTCACTCTCCTCACTTCGCTCTTCACCGTCAGCGCCTTTGCCGATGGGGGAGTGACGATGAGCGTTTCCGCTCCTTCCACTGTGGAGGCTGGAGGCAAGTTCAGAGTGCAGTTTACCGTAAACACCCAGAATGTCTCAGGCTTCAATGCCCCTGACTTCAAAGGCTTTGAGGTGATTTATGGCCCAGCTACATCATCGCAGAGCAGTTTTCAGATAATAAACGGTCGCACCAGCCAGAGCAGCAGCATCATTTACACCTACGTGCTCCTCAGCGACAATCCTGGCACATACACCATTGGCAGCGCAAGCGTGCATGTGGATGGCAAGCAGATCAAATCACAGCCAGTCACGGTGCGAGTGCTCCCATCAGGCAATGGCGGCAGCAACAGCAGCTCCTCATCACGTAGCTCCAGCAGCGGCAGCTATTCGCGCCAGACTCAGGAACCGACTTCCACAAGCGGCTCAGTGTCGGGCAAGGATCTCTTTATGACAGCTACAGCAAGCCGCACCAACGTGCATGAGCAGGAAGCGATCCTTCTCACATACAAGATTTACTCGCTTGTCGATCTCACCCAGCTCGACGGCAAGCTCCCAACTCTCGACGGATTCCAGATTCAGGAGATTCCGCTCCCTCGCACCAAGGAATTTGGTCTTGAGCAATACAACGGCCGCAACTATCGTACAGTGGTGTGGAGCCAGTACCTCCTCTTCCCTCAGAAGTCAGGCAAGCTCACCATCCCGTCCATCACCTACGAAGGCGTGGTGGTCACTCGCAACCGTAACATCGACCCAATCGAAGCATTCTTCAACGGCACGAGCGGCATGACAGAAGTGAAGAGGAAGATTGTCACGCCAGCCCTCACCATCAATGTGTCTCCACTGCCACAGAAGCCAGCAGACTTCTCAGGTGCGGTGGGCAAGTTCTCCCTTTCTTCCAGCATCAGTTCTGAGGAAGTGGATGCCAACGATGCCATCACACTCAAGCTCAGTGTGAAGGGTAGCGGCAATATGAAGCTCATCTCAACACCGTCAGTCGATTTCCCTAAGGACTTCGAGACCTACGATGCAAAGGTGAACGACAAGTTTTCCCTCACACGCACAGGACTTGCAGGTTCCAAGGAGTTTGAGTACCTCGCAGTACCACGCCATGCAGGCAGCTTCACCATCCCTGCCATCAATTTCACATACTTCGACACCGACAGTCGCACCTACAAGACCCTCACCGCAGGGCCATACAACATCAAGGTAAACAAAGGCAAGAGCGGTTCGCAGCAGTCAGTGTCGAATTACTCTGGTCAGCAGCGCGACGTTGAGCAGCTTAACCAGGACATCCGCTTCATCAAGAAAGGCGACGTATCCCTCCATCAGCCTGGCGACACATTCTTCGGCACATGGAAATACGGACTCTCATACCTCATTCCAATCATCCTCTTCACTCTCCTCGTAGTGCTTGGACGCAAGCAGATGCAGGCGAATGCAAACGTGGCGCTTGCGCGAGGCAAGAAGGCTAACAAGGTGGCACTCAAGCGCATGAAGACAGCCAAGTCACTGCTCGATGCCCACGACCAAGGCAAGTTCTACGATGAGGTGCTTCGCGCCCTCTGGGGATACACAGCCGACAAACTCAATCTCCCACAGGAGAGTCTCAACAAGGAAAACATCCAGCAGCAGCTCCTCTCTCGCGGCGCAAGTCAGGAGCGTGTCGATCAGCTCATCAAGGTGCAGAACGACTGCGAGTTTGCACGCTATGCACCAGGCGATCCAAACGAGAATATGGAAAATATATATAACAATGCCATCCAGGCAATCACACAGATGGAGGACGAACTATGATGAAGAAGATACTTGCAGCATCCATTTTCGCCATGATGGCAGCAATGTCGTTTGCCATCACCAAGCCAGAGGCAGATGCGCTCTACGAGAAAGAAAACTATGCCGAAGCGGCAAAAGCATACGAAGCCATCCTTTCACAGCAGGGAGTGGCGAGCGAGGTGTACTACAACCTTGGCAATTGCTACTACAAGATGGACGACATCCCACGCGCCGTGCTCAGCTACGAGCGTGCCATTCTCCTCAATCCAGGCGATGGCGACATACGCGCCAACCTTGCCCTCGCGCGCGGCAAGACAGCCGACAAGGTCGTGCCTCCATCAGAGATGTTCTTCGTCACATGGTGGCGCAATATGACCAACAGTATGAGCATGGACGCATGGTCAACCTTAGGCATAGCATCCTTCGTTCTCATGCTCATCGGCATACTCATCTACATGTTCGTGTCCACGCTTTGGGCGCGCAAGGTGGGAGTGTATGGTGCAATGGTAATGCTCGTGCTCTGCATCATTGCCAACCTTGCAGCCGTGTCGCAGCATTTCGAAATACAGAACCGCAACACTGCTATCATAATGTCACCAGTCGTGACAGTGAAGAGTTCGCCAAGCGACACCAGCACCGACCTTTTCCTCATCCACGAAGGCTCGAAGGTGGAGATTCTTGATCAGTCGATGAAGCAGTGGATGGAAGTGAAATTCGAGGAAGGCAAGCAAGGTTGGGTTCCAGCGTCTTGCCTTGAAGTGATATAAGAAGCAAACAAACGCATGCACCAATATGCTTGAGCTTGATCAGCAATTAACCCTGGCAATCAACGGCAGCGATAGCCTGTTTTGGGACAATGTCATGTACACTGTCACCAATACTTTCTCGTGGTCTGTGGTCATCATCTTCCTGCTCGTCATCATCTTCAAGAACAACAGCGTCAAGGAAGCAGTGATGGTCTACGTCACCCTCGCGCTCCTCATCATTGTCGCTGACCGCATCTGCTCAGGCATAGTCAAGCCACTTGTCGAGCGATGGCGCCCAACGCAGGATCCCTACATCATGTACCTCGTTGATGTCGTTCGTGGCTATCGAGGCGGCAGGTTCGGATTCTTCTCAGGCCATGCATGCAACACTTTCTGCGTGGCAACGTTTCTCTCTTTCCTCTTCCGCAGCAACAAGGTCACTGTAGCCCTCTTCTTCTGGTGCATCACCACCACCTTCACGCGTCTTTACCTCGGCGTGCACTACCTTGGCGACATCACTGTTGGACTCATCGTCGGCATAATCCTCGGCACACTCTTCTATGCCATCATGTGTCGCGTACACCTACGAATAGGGGGCAAACGGCTCGTCTCCGAACAGTTCACCCCCACAGGCTATATGAAGAGCGACATGGATCTATTCATGTCCGTCATCTTCTTCAACTATATCTGCGTCGTCATTATTTCCATTACACTCGGCATAGGATGACGCGCCTTGTTCGCTCGTCCACGCGGTACAGCTCCGAGCTTCGCCGTCCCACCACCCAAGCAATCTCATCGCCATCGCACAGCAGAGGTTGCTTTTCTTTTTCCAGTCGCGACAGCTTCTGGTCAGTCAAGTAGTCGCTCACCAGTTTTCTCCTTCCTCCCATGCCGAACGGAGCGAACGAATCGCCCTCCCTTGGACAGCGCACCTTCAGTTCACCTTTCACTTTCTCTGCGTCCAGGTATGCAAAATTTGGATTCCTTTCCATATCCAAATCCTCAATGCCCACCACTCTCATCTCTATCTTAGGCATTTCCGCATCACTCATACTCGCTTCTCCCTCCACAATCATCTCATTCCGGTCAATGACGAGCCTCCTGCCATTGGCATTCTTGAACACTTTTCCGCTTTCGCCCATAGCTCTCAGTATGCCCTTCATCTGTTCACGGTTGAAGCCAATAGGGGAGAGTGCTTCATGCAAAACAGACAAAGGTGAGATTTGCTTTGCCAATTTCTTTATGTCTATGCGCAATCCTCCGTCTTGTTCCTGTTTGCAGCATTCAGCTAAAGCCACTTTCATTGCGTGAGCATACACTTTCCTCACCTCGTTCAGGTTTTCGATGGATGTGGCAATGTTGTGTGCCGCCCCTTGATTTATTTCTTCCAGAACAGGCATCACGTTGAGTCTTATCTTGTTTCTGCTGTATTTGTCCTCTTGATTCGTGTGATCCGTCACATAACCTTGCCCCTTGTCCTTCAAGTAAGATTCAATCTCATCCCTTGTCACGCAGAGCAGCGGACGCACAATGTCTCCATTTTTAGGCTGAATGGCGCAAGCCCCCTGAATGCCAGTGCCTCTGACAAGATTCAGCATCAATGTCTCGACATTGTCACCTTGGTGATGTCCGACAGCGATAGCCTCGCAGCCTTTCTCTTCCTTAACCTTTCTGAAAAGATCATAGCGAAGCTCACGAGCAGCCATCTCTATGCTCACTTTGTGTTCATTTGCCCACGCCTCAGTGTCAAAATCCGCCTTCACGCATTCCACCCCCAGCTCTTCACACAGATTCGTTGCAAAAGCCTCATCCCTCATGCTTTCCTCGCCTCTCAGATGGAAATTGCAATGAACGGCAATGACCTCATGCCCCAACGCCTTCAGCACCCTGAGCAGACAAACCGAATCAGGTCCTCCGCTCAAGCCCACAACCACACGTGCTCGTTCCTTCAAGAGTTTGTTGTCAGCAATGTATCTTTCTATTTTCTTTCTCATACAAATATCTAATGATATGCAAAATTACTCTTTTTACTCGACATACTCTAATCTCAAAGCCATATACTTGAAAAAATCATTCATTTATTGCTCATTTGTCTCCCATTGTAGCACCACAGCTATGTCTATATGTCGAAAATTATCGGGCTGTCGATGTGGATGATATGAAAGCGATAAACAGAAATAAACCCTTTTGCTGATGCTACACTATGCATTAAGTTCTGTATCCGAATGAAGGTTTAATTATGGTTTATCGCCTTGAGAGGATTTGTTACCCGAAGGGTTGTTGTTGAGTTTGTACAAATTTATCAGAAAAGCTTGCTTGTCTGGAAATTTTGCCAAACACCTAACATTGGTCTTGCAACTCCTTGTCATTTATTGCGTTAATGATGTTAGGTGTTGCTCAAACACCTAACCCAACACCTAACATAGACCTAACATAGACCTAACATCGACAGCATCATTAGCAGACGACGAATCATGATGAGATAACTAACGTTTATTTTGCAAGTTGTACATGATAATTGCCGTAGGCCATAAAATATCAACAGAAAAAAATATATAAAAATAGGACTTGTAGGATTTGAAGTGACAACTGCTCACGCAAGTAAAGAACTTGTTTATATGTTTTTCTCTATTTTTATTTAGGTGATTATATAGGATTTGACCTACTCGCTTACTGCGTGTAGGACTGAAAATTAATTTAACGTTAATTACCCAGAAATTATTCAGAAATTATTAGCGAGATGGGTAGTAATAGAAATTTCTGACTAATTTCTGGTTAATTTCTGGTCAATTTCTTTCAGTTCAGCACTTCGCTTGCGAAGAGCGTCAATCATAGGTCAAGTTCTATATTGCTACCTTTATTTATTGATATTTCTTTGCCCACGGCAACAAATTATGTCCCTTTTACGGCACTTAGCATTATGCCGCATTTACGGTTTCGCCGTAATTTCATTACACCTACATGCGTAATAAGTTTACGGGCGAACCGTAATGTCATTACAGACGTAGCCGTAAAGAAATTACGGCGAAAGGTAGAAAAAACACAAGTGGAAGAAATGCTGCTACGCACTGTTTTAGTTGACACATTCCGTTGTTAATACTGCTCAGGTTGACATTTGCCTTGAATGTGTCCTGAATTAGTTGACAATGCTCCACGGTTTGCAAATTGAACTGAAAATCTTGAAAGCTTGCACGCCACGAAATTGTTATTAAGATTTTTTATACGCTACTATAATAATTATTATCCAGTTTATTTGCTCGTGTCATTTCTTTGTTCTAAATTTGCAATGTGTTTCGGCATTGTGCAGAGATACAAATAGAATGAATTGTGAAATTAAACAACCAAATATGATTCAGCTTAAAGATTATACACGATTTCTTGGCTTGTCTGTTTTGCAAAAAGGATTGTCATTGAGTCCGCTGAAGCTACAAAAGCTGCTTTATTATGAGCAGGCATGGAATATGGTCTTCTTCGGACGCAGTGAGACTTTGTTTGTGGAAGCACCGCAAGCATGGGTTAATGGTCCTGTATATCCAAGTGTTTATCACGCTTTTTGCCACCAATTAGGTGTCTATGACGAATTCCGTAAGAATCATTTCTGCGAAGCGGATGAAATAGAGACGCCTACAGACGAACTCATACTGGCATTGGCGAAAAAGATGAATCTCACCGAGGACCAGCTTGTGCTATCAGATCGCATAATTATGCTTTATGGAACAAAGACACAGGATGAGCTTGTGCTGATGACTCATTGCGAAGAACCTTGGTGTGAGCAACGTGAAGGTCTTCTGCCATTCGAGCGCAGCGACCGTGAAATCTCGTTCGACACAATGTACCGCTATTACAAAGCACGCCATGATTATAATCGCAGCAAAAAGGCACAAGCATGATAGATATTGATATTGACGAAGATGACCTTCGTGCCATACATTCTCCAGCACGAATTAGTGATACGATTTCCTACGAAGATATTCGTCTATCGAAGAGCCTTCCTTTGGTTATCAGTTATGACCTTGTTGACATTACTGGTGACTATGGTTTTCAGCAAGAAATGACTAATGCCGACACCGTTAATTACTTCCGCATTATGAAGTATCTGTCGGGCAAAAGCATTGACAATCTGGAAGAGATGAAGCGTGAGTTGCACTTATATCACTCTACTACCTTTAGTAGGAAATTGCGAGAACAGCTACAGCGTCTTACTCCAGGAAAAGATATTGGTTATCCACTAATATACCATGTAGGATTGTACACAGCAGAGAATGGTGATGCAAATCGAGAAACAGGCATCCGCTCGCCACGTGTTTTCTTTATGATTGGTCAATATGGCATAATTCATGTGCTATTCTTTGATCCATATCATGAGATCCTAAAATAAAATCAAGGATTAAAGCCACTATAGCCGAGTGGCTTCTTTTTTTTGCAGAGGGTGTGATCAGTATTTTCACAAGACATTCGTTTAATCGTCAAATTCATGCTCTATATGTTTTAAAATGATTGGGCAATCATTTTGTCTCGTTTAATTCACGAGATAAACAAGAATGCACTATCTCGAAACAACTTTTTAAATAATTATTGTCAGTTTCCTTGCTCGTGTCATTTCTTTGTTCTAAATTTGCAATGTGTTTCGGCTTTATTGCAGAGATACAAAGAAAAAGAATTGTAATATTAAACAACATTTATATACAAATCAGAAAGTTATAACGACTTGACATATTATTAATACGCATTGACTATTATTTGCGTTCGTCTGAATAGCCTCGGAAACTATTATCGGAATAAGAACACAAAGAATAGTGGTTAGGCAGCTTCCTTGGGAGAAGTATGACCTTATACCTATATTTAAGAAGTCAATGTTCGTGCTTTAAGGCATGAGCATTTCTTTTATAGGTATGAGGTTCCATTCCGAGGCAGCCTTGACGAACGCATAAGAAGGTTCATGCCTTTATTGTGCGTTTACGTGAGTGATAGATTGATGCACGTACTGTAGTAACTACTCAGGTAGGGGTACACGCCCTCTTGGGAAACTTGAAATGTTAAAATGGACATCGACTGTTTTTGCCTGCTAAATTTTGCAAAAACACATTTGCCAAAGCGTCTAAATAATGCGTATATACCTGTTATACAGCGTGTTGTATAGCACGAAAGAACGAGGGCAAGGGGGCACACATGTGTCGCTTCAATATGAGCGCCACGGTCGTATATGGTACGTTAAATAGTTGTGTGCCAAATGTTTAACTATCTTAAAACGTTTGGTTGTATGTTTTTTTATTCGTAACTTTGCACCTGTTATGAATAAGCAGGTTACCGACATAGAAAAAATCATTCAGCCTCTTCTCACAAGAAGGAGGATGCTGATTCTTCGTGAAGCTGGCATATCAGAGGATATGCTTGACGCTGATCTGTATCGCGACTTGCGCGAATCCAAAAAGGAGATTAAGCGTCTGAACAAAGATGTCATCAAAAAGGATGAAGTGATAGCCAAGAAGGA